>CAYZHL010000244.1:0-4315 GCA_964478095.1 uncultured Clostridia bacterium
GAAAGGGCCTTTGCGACATGAGGAAGCAGTCCACATTCTAGGTCAACCGCAGACCGTGGTCTCGCGGGTCCCGCAGCGTCGGGCCCTGGAGTTGCGCGTCTGCGTGCGCGGGAATGTTGGCGTCTTCCGAATGCAGCACACGGGAGCGACTTGCCAGGCACTACGCTAGGTAGCCCGCACTGGGCAGCCCACACTGGGCAACCTGCACCGGGCGGCCATGCCTGTCGAGTCGACCCGCCATCGCACGAGGCTCCCTGCTTTCAGCTCGACCATCCATCACGGAAGTCGCCGCATCCCACTCGCCAGCTACGAATCATTCATTGGGAGGCGGCAAGATGCTAGTTCTATCAGTCAGGGATCTCGCCAAGTCATTTGGCGCCCGCACCCTGTTTTGCGATGTCTCGTTCGGAATCGAGGCAGGCGAGAAAGTTGCCCTGTTCGGCCCGAACGGATGCGGCAAGTCAACCCTGCTAAACATCATATCCGGCCGCATGGAGCCGGACTCGGGAAGTGTGTGGAGTCAGCCCGGGGCAGTACTGGGCTTCCTGCCGCAAGCGCTGCAGCTACCGGGCGACCTGACGCCTTCGGATCTGTGCCATGACCCGGCAGCGCTGGGTCGGTTCGGTATCGAACCGGCCGTGGCGAGCATGCCGATGTCGGTCCTCAGCGCGGGCCAGCACAGGCGCGTAGCATTGGAGCAAGTATGGGCGTCGCAGCCCGACCTGATCATGCTGGACGAACCCACCAATCACCTGGACGCGCGGGCGATGGACCTGTTGGCACGCCTGATCCGTGAGTCGCGCGCCGCGGTATTGCTTGTATCGCATGATCGCTATTTTCTCGACCGCACCGTCCGGCGGGTCATCGAGTTGACTCCTCAGGGCACGCGCTCCTACAGCGGCAACTACACGGCATTCCGTGCCCGAAAAGACAGTGAACTCGCGGCGGAGTGGATTCTGTACGAGAAACAGGAACGCGAGGAGGACCGGCTCAAACAAGCCGCGTCCAGGGAAATGGAGTGGTTTCGCCAGGCACATAGGCACGCCGGGCAGAACGACTTCCTGAGAGCCCGTGCCAAAAAAGGGGCGGCCCGCGCCCGAGCCTCCTTCGCACGCGTGGAGCGCTTCCGCAAGCAGCGTATCGAGAAACCACGAGACGCAGACGCGATTGTGCTCAAGATGGGGCAAGCACGTAAGGCCGGACGGAGGCTCATACACGCAAGCGGGATATCCAAGAGCTTCGATCGGCCGCTATTCGGCGCAGCCGACGTGGCCATCATGCGCGGCGACAGGATAGCCATAGTCGGGCCGAACGGATCCGGCAAGACTACTCTGCTCCGCATACTCCTCGGCCTGGAATCGCCCACGTCAGGCACAGTGTGGAGAAGCCCGTCCGCCTCATGGTTCTACTTTGACCAGACCATGGAGCAGCTCGATCCTTCACATACCGTGTTCGAAAGCGTATCATGCGCCGCACGTGAACGCGCGCCACAGGAGATCCGCGACATCCTGGGAGCGTTGCTCTTCCGCGGCAGCTGGGCCGGCAAGCGCGTTGGCGTGCTGAGCCTGGGGGAAAGGGTTCGAGTCATGTTCGCGCGCATGATGGCGCGCGGCTACGATATCCTCGGCCTAGACGAACCCACGAACAACCTGGATGTTGAGTCGCGCGAAGCGATCGAGCGCTGCCTGGAGTCGTGGGCCGGCACTCTAGTAATCGTGTCGCACGACCGATATCTGCTTGACCGGATTTGCGCTACGACCATATCTATTGACGACGGAATTCTCCGCACTCACTGCGGGCCGCCTTCGGAATCGATGACCGACGCCGAGTCGCTGTGCGGACGCGACGGCGATCCCATTGGGCGCGCAGACCATGCCGCCGGCGCGGCGCACGCGACTGACCCCGCAGACGCCCTGGTACTCCAGAACAGGCTGGCTGTATTGTCGGCGAGGCTGTCGGACGCCAGTGCCGGCGAAGCAGAACGAGCTGATGCCGAGCGCGACTTTATGGCGATCTCTCGTGCGCTCGCTCAGATGCGACGCAGATAGCCCGGCAATGTGCCGTGAAAAAAGACCCGGCCGTGCCCTCCGCGTTTGCCCGCGGAGCGCCCGCGCCGGGTCCATCAAGAACCATGACCGCAGCTACGCTGTGAGATAAGACCGAAGTTCCTTGAGGAACCACTCCACATCGCTAACGATCCCCACTGCCTGGTGCGACCCGCGGTCGGCAAGCTTCGTCACGGTAGCCGGGTTAATGTCGATACAGATGGTCTTGACCCGCGCCGGAAGCAGATTGCCGGTGGCGATTGAGTGCAGCATCGTCGACATCATGAGCGCGATCTCCACGCCCTTGATGCCCTTCCTCATCGCCTCCTGCGCTTCAACTGAATCGGTGATGACGTCGGGCAGCGGGCCGTCATCCCTAATAGAACCTGCCAGAACAAACGGGACGTTATTCTTCACAAGAGCGTGCATGACTCCTTCTCTGAGAACGCCAGCCTCAACTGCCTGTCGCAGGCCGCCAAGGTCCCGTATCTTGTTGATTGCAAGCAGGTGGTGCATGTGGCCCATCGGCGCGGATGTGCCGTCCTTGAGGTACACTCCCAGCGATGTTCCGTGGAGCGCCGACTCCACATCGTGTACTGCCACGGCATTTCCGGCAAAGAAGACGTTAACGTAACCCGCGTCGATGAGCGCCGCAAGATGCTTGCCCGCTCCCGTGTGGATCACCGCGGGTCCCGCCACGACCTGGTCTTTTCCGGTTCCGTTCGCGCACCGCCCGAATCTCTCGCGCGATCTCCTCTACCATCAGCGATTTCTGGCGCTCGCTCGATACATCGCTTCCCATGAATGAAAAACCCTGCTCTTCGGCGGCCTTGTCCATCGCGGCCACCCGTACGCCCTTGTGGCCGATGATCACCTGCTCACCTCGGGAAAGAGCTCCCACAGGGCAGCACCTGGCCCTTGAACTTTCCGGATCAACCACCACAGCGCAGTCCATCTCGATGTCGTCAACTGGAACCCACTTGCCGGCCACGTTTACGTATGTCTCAATGTTGGTGCTCGAGTAGAACCCGTCGGGGCATACCCCATCCTTGACCACCGTAGCCAGGGTAACGGGCTGGCCGTCAACAGGCGTTGCGCCGAGTCTGGTCACCCTGTCGATGACCTCGTCGAGCCGCTCACACGTGGGCGCCCCAATCTCAATCCTGGCATAGCTCGTATCGTCCGCAGTGCGCCCTATCCTCGTTTCGCGCAGGTTGAACTCCGCATCCATTTCTGCTATCGCGTCGATGACACGCGACAGCAACATGGTGTCGATGAGATGTCCCGAGAGCTCGATGTCGGTTGTGTACACCGGCTGATCACTCCTTAATGGACATTCTTGGTTGGCATTTATGCAACAATCACGCATAATGTATAACCAGATTCCGAAATACCAACCTAAATTCTCCACACAATTGTATCAGATATCGGTCGCCCGAACAAGGAAGGCCGGACGCGCGCAGTTGCCCCGCCTTCGTCCGACCCCTGTCGTGCCGGCCAGATCCTCCCCGTCCACGGCTCAGGCCCGAGTCGCTACACCTTGAACCTTGCCGCCAGCTGGGCAAGGCGCTGTGCCTCATCCGCAAGCGATGCTACTTGAGCCGTCATTTCCTCCACCGATGCACTCACTTGCTCGGCGCTTGCCGATAGTTCTTGCGCTGCCGCGGCAGTCTGCTCGCTCACCGCTGCCGACGATTCCGTGGATCGCTCTGCACTGTCGGCCCTGTTCGCCATCTCCTGAGCGGTGCGCCGATTTGCCTTGGCCATCTCCGCCGCCACTGATACGGCCTTCCCCACCTGCTCCACTCCGCTCTGGAGGCTCTGGATCTCTCTGGCCAGGCCCGCCACCAGATCATACGACCTTTGGGCCGAATCCAGAACCCGTTCCAGCGCCTGCCTGGCATCGGACGATAGATCGCTGGCTTTCTCAGTCTCCTGCGCGCTCTCCCCGATCAGGGCCACTGATTCATCTGTCGCACGAAGCACGCCCTCGACCAGCTGTGCAACGGCCTTGGCTTCGCTCGCCGAGCGCTCAGCGAGCTTCCTTACCTCGTCGGCAACAACCGCAAACCCTCTTCCGTGCTCTCCGGCCCGCGCCGCCTCGATAGCTGCGTTGAGAGCAAGGAGGTTGGTTTGAGCGGCAATATCAACTATCATATCCAAAATCTTACCTATCTCTCTGGAGTGGCTGTCGAGCGTGCGTATGCTGGCGACAGCCCGCTCGGTTCGATCCTTGACGGCATCCATGCTTTCCAGCACCGCGTTCACGG
>CAYZHL010000245.1:0-4308 GCA_964478095.1 uncultured Clostridia bacterium
GCTTGTTGTGCTCTTTGTGGTCGGAAGCGACCGACTCATTCAGCGGCCGGACCTACTCGGCCGCCGCCGCCCGACCCCGGCCCAGACGCCGGCGGCTACTGGACGGGCCGCAGGCATTGCGCCTGGCAATGGCAAGGAGGTGAACGGCTGAGATGGGTGGTATCTCCGGCCAGGGAGTAATAGTGGGCATACTCGCCACCGGGATCAGGCTGGCGACGCCGTTTCTCTTCGCGTCGCTGGGCGAAATGTTCTCGCAGCGCTCCGGCGTGTTCAATCTCGGGCTAGAAGGAATCATGATGATGGGCGCCTTCGCTGGTTTCATGACTTCGCTGAAAACTGGAAGCCCCTGGCTCGGCGTACTGGCCGCCATCGGAGTCGGAGCTGCATTGGGCCTGCTTATGGCCTTCATTAGCGTCACCATGCAGGCCGAACAGGGCATATCCGGCATTGGCCTCCACATGTTCTGCTGGGGCCTGTCGGGGCTGCTGTTCCGCGTCTACCTTGGGTTCATCACATCATGCAAAGGCTTCGGCCCATGGAATGTGCCGGTGCTATCCTCCATCCCGATTCTTGGCCCCATTCTGTTTCAGCACAACTGGATGGTGTAGTTCGCCCTCGTACTTGTCCCGGTCTCCTGGTTCGTCCTGTACCGCACCACATGGGGCCTGAAAGTGCGCGCCGTGGGCACGACGCCCCAAGCCGCCGACACACTGGGCGTCGACGTCAACGCCATTCGCTACCAGTGTGTGATCCTGGGAGGCGCAATGGCCGGACTAGCGGGCGCATTCCTCACTGTGGGCCAGGCAAACATGTACGCCGACAACATCACCGCAGGGCGTGGTTTCATCGCCGTCGCCCTAGTCTACTTCGGAAGATGGAGCCCTGTAGGCATCCTCCTCGGGTCGCTCCTGTTCAGCATGATGAACGCACTGCAACTGTGGATTCAGGTACTCGGCATCAGCTTCCCATACGAGTTCGCCGTGATACTGCCCTATGTAATGACCATCGCCGCACTGGCAGTGGCCGTAAGGCGAGTGTGGGCGCCGACGGCCCTGGGCAAGCCCTTCAGGAGGGAAGCAGGTTAGTCATGGGGTATCCTCGCCGGCCCAGATGGCCGGCGGACAAATACGGCAGGAGGTGTGTATTGTGAGGAAAGGTCGCATTGCAGTCATGGTGATTCTAGCGCTTGCGATGCTCATGGCGTTTGGATCGGCGCCAGGCTACGGCGCGCCGGCCAAGAAGATTCGTATCGCGATGCTCATGGCGAGCACCATCGATGACATGGCGTGGAGCCAGTCGATGTATGACGGGCTCAAGGCAGTCCAAAAGGAGTTCGGCGCCGACAAGCTCGAGTTCGTAACGAGTGAACGCATGGGCAATCCTGTGGACGCAGGTGCCGCCATCAGGCAGTACGCCGATCAGGGATTCGACATCATTCTTGCTCATGGAGCACAGTATCAGAGCGTGCTCATGGAGCTTGCCCCCGATTTTCCTAAGACTTCTTTCGCATACGGAACCGGGTTTACCACAGCGCCCAACATCTTCGCATACGATCCTCAGGCCCAGGAGGGCGCTTATCTCCTTGGCATGATCGCCGCCTTGATGTCCAAATCGGGCATTGTGGGAATTGTCGGCCCAGTCGAATCGGGAGACGCAATCAAGTACAACTACGGTTTCCAGCAGGGCGTCGCGGCCGCCAACCCCAAGGTCAAGGTGCGCATCGCATATACCGGCTCCTTCGGCGACATAGTGGGCGCCGGCGAACTAGCTAAGGTTCACATGGACGCCAAAGCCGACATCCTGACAGGATCGGCTCAGCAAGCCGTGGGCGCGGCCCGAGCCGTTGCTGAAAGATCCGGTGTGTACTGGATGTCCACCGATATGGATCAGTCTTCCCTCGCCCCGGATCACGTGCTTGCCGCGCAGGTGTACCACTGGGAGACGGTCATCAAGTCCATCATCGACTATCGCGCCAAGGGGATTGTGGGCGGCAAGCACCTTACGCTGACTTTCGCCGACGGCACACTGGAGTTGCGCTACAACCCGAAACTGGTAGGCAGGATACCCAAGTCGGTTATCGACAGCGTTGAGAAGGCGAAGCAGGACATCATCTCGGGCAAACTCAAGGTCGAACTGCCCAAAGCAGGCGGAAAGTAGGATTAGCGAGGAGCGATAATCCATGGAATCGAGCGGTGGGCCCCGTATCAAGCAGGTAAGGATGCAGCGGATAACCAAGACCTTTCCCGGGGTTCTGGCCAATGACCGCGTCGACATCGAGATCAACTCCGGGGAAGTGCTTGCACTCCTAGGCGAAAACGGCGCAGGCAAAACGACGTTGATGAAAGTGCTCTACGGGCTGTATCGACCGGACTCAGGTCAGATACTGGTCAACGGGGAGGCTGTGACTATCTCCTCTCCGCGCGATGCCATTGCCCTCGGCATCGGCATGGTGCACCAGCACTTCATGCTCGTCCCCAGCCTCACCGTAGCCGAAAACGTCGTGCTCGGCCTGCGTTCCGATAGGGGCCCCCTCCTCGATCTCGACACCGCCTCGCAGCGCATCGTGGCGCTGGGCGAGGAATACGGTTTCAGAGTCAATCCCGAAGCGCCCGTGTGGCAACTATCGGTAGGAGAGCAACAGCGGGTGGAGATCATCAAGGCGCTGTATCGAGGCGCTGAGCTGCTCATCCTGGACGAACCCACGGCTGTGCTCACGCCGCAGGAGGCTCGCGAGCTCATCGCCGTGCTTCGCGGCATGGCGCAATCGGGCAAGTCTCTGGTGTTTATAAGCCACAAAATGAACGAAGTCATGGCGGTAAGCGACCGCGTAACAGTGCTCCGGGCCGGCGCTGTGGTTGGAACCGTGCCCACTTCTCATACCAGCCCGGAGGCCTTGGCCACAATGATGGTAGGGCGGAAGATCGAAGCCGCCAAACGCACCGGGAAGGTTTCGAGCGGCAAGGCCGTACTGGAACTGGACCAAGTATGGGCAAATGCCGACAACGATCTGCCCGCGCTGAAAGGCCTATCGCTCACGGTGCGGGAAGGAGAGATCCTGGGGCTTGCCGGCGTGTCGGGCAATGGCCAGAGGGAGCTAGCCGAGGTCATCTCCGGCCTGCGCCCGGCAACCCAGGGCAACGTGCGGTTGGGCGGCAAGGACCTCACCGGCGCCCGACCGGCGGCGATGATCGACGCCGGCCTGGGCTACGTGCCCGAAGACAGACTCACCTTCGGCATCGTGCAGTCATTTTCGGTGGAGGAGAACTTGATCCTCAAAGACCACCACCGGCCGCCTTTCGCCCGATGGATCTTCCTCCAAAACGACGTGATCCGGGACTGGTCGCGCAAGACCGTAGAGGCGTTCGACGTCAGAACCCCCAGCGTAGAAACGCGAGCAGGCAGTCTGTCGGGAGGCAACATCCAGAAGGTGATCTTGGCGCGCGATATCAGCCGCAAGCCGGCAGTGTTGCTCGCGTGCTACCCCACGCGGGGCGTTGACATCGCTGCCACCGAGTACGTCCACCGCCGGCTGCTCGACGTACGCAGCTCAGGCGGAGGCATACTCCTGATCTCCGAAGAACTCGACGAGATCCTGAACCTCGCCGACAGAATCGCTGTGATCTACGAAGGGAAGATAGTCGCCGTGGTAGATGCGGACACCGTGTCACTGGAGGAGTTGGGGCTACTCATGGCGGGGGCGAACAGGCCCGCCCTCAGTCTTCAGGGATGATCCGTTCCATCGCGCCCATGAACTCGTAAACATCCCTTTCCAGCCTGTCGGCGGCCTTACGAAACCGCCTGAGAAGCAGATGGAGGCGTTCAGGATCCAAGGCGAATCCGTAGACGTTACGGAAAACGAACCGCTGTAGTCTCCCTGAGTCATGTCAACTCCACTCCCTTCTCGCGAACCTTGGTAAGCAGGCTGACCTGCGCATTTTCGGCTAGAACCACACTGGGCGGGAACGGGGCAGTCATCGCCCAGAGCTCGGACAGCATGCGCCAGTACGCATCGGGGCGCCCTAGCCCTTCCACAAGAAGGTCGATGTCTGAATGGGGGCCGAACGATCTACTCCAGGCGAGCGAACCATATAGATACACCTTAGCGGCCCCGTAGTTGCTTTTGATGAACGAAGCAGCCTGTCCTGCCTTTCGGAGCGCGTCCTGCCGGCGCAGTTCCGCTTCCCGACGCTGCTCAGCTGCCCGCTCGCGCCACGCTCGCGAGAGTGCGTCAATATCGACATCGCCCACTGCCTTCACCCCTCGTATGCCTTCATTCTAGCGAAGTCGGGCAACTCGCGTCAATGTAAG
>CAYZHL010000246.1:0-4305 GCA_964478095.1 uncultured Clostridia bacterium
ATCGGACCTGGGCAACCAGGCGATCGAGAAGTACCGCTCATACTTCAACGCCGGGAACTACGATTACCTGGTCACAAGAAGCGCTGCCCAGGAAGAGGCGGAGCTTGCGGCTATGGGCAGACCGCAGTTTAGCAGGACGATTACTGTTTCTGAATCCGGCACGGCGCCCGACCGCACCTGGACCATTGCGACCACTGTCACATATGACCTGAAAGGGAAGACTCGGAATGTCACGTGTCGAACGCTCTTTGCAGAGTGAGAGAGGGCTAACCCTAGTCGAGTTGCTCATTGTCATGGTGTTGGCAGGGCTCATCATAGGGGTGACCTGGGCAGTCATGACCGGGGCCTGGGGCGCCTGGGCGCGTACATCGACGGATGCCGCTCTCGATATGCAGTCCGAAGCGGGCTTGATGGCCGTTTCCGGGAAGATGAGAATAGCGTCGTCTGTTGACGCGACCGATCCCGAAAACCCTGCGATCAAGGTGAAAGGCCCCTCGGGGGATACCGTCTATTCCTTCAGGGTTGAAGGGACCGATCTCAGGATGGTCATGAACGCGCCGGGCGGAGCATCAACCGCTGCGACGGTCGCAAGAGACGTGTCGTTGTTCCAGGTGACTCCGACTGAGTACGCTGGTTCATACACAATATCGATTACGTGTGCACGTTCCGGGCTATCGAAAACCGCATCCACACAAGTCACCGTGAGAAGGTGAAAGCGAGGTGAACCCGTTGGCGCGCGCTCATTCTTCCGAGTCAGGTTCAGTAGTGCTGTCGGTTCTGGTGGCCGTGGTCGTCATAACGGTATTGGCTTTTGGGTTGCTGACCAACTCCACGGCGGCATACCGCATGCAGGCCTCGAATGTCAGACGCGTTCAGGCCGTGCTTCTGGCTGAGGGAGGCGCCGAGGCGGCATACAACCTTCTCAAGACCGACTCTAGTTATCGAAAGAACAGGAGCTTCACGGCGGCCATTGGGGCAGAGACAGTCACAGGCACGATATCGGTCGACGGCTCTTCATACACGATTGGATCCACTGCTACAGTGGGTGGTCAGTCGCACAGTGTATCGCTGAAAGTGATGACAGTAGTTCCGCCTCCGCCCGCGATCTACGGGTACGGGTTATATGCCGCGAAATCCGTCCAGGGCACAAACAATAACATCGTCCAGGGTTCAGACATCGTGTCGGGCGGCGAGATAACAGGATTCGAGACTAGCCCGGGTTTCAATCTGCGACCCAATACGCCGATGCAATTTCCGACCCTGAATCCCGATGAGTACAGGGGCTACCCGGCGCCCGAGGTTGTTTCGGGAGACGACAGCCACATCATCGTGAACGGGTACAGGTTCTTCGACGGCGCCCTTGGAAATCTCAGTATGAACAGTGTTCGCATCGAAAGCCCGTCAGGCGACGGAGTGCTCTTCATTAACGGCGATCTGTTGGCCAAGAACAACCTGGAGTTTTCAGGCAACATTACGGTGATTGTGGCCGGCGACATGCACTGCAAGAATTCTCTCGGGGGACTTGATAAGCTACACCTAGTAGTCGGGGGAGACATCGATCTCAAGAACAACATGACCCTAACAGGCACAGTCACAGTAGGCGGGTCGTTCAAAGCCAAAAACAACACCACAGTCACGTTCCGCGCCGTGGGAGACTCAGGAGTTCCGGGGTACGATCCTACAGAGATCGCCGGATGGTCGCGCGAGTGGGTTAGGTAGCGCCATACGGCCTGCGCTCCCGCGGCTCAGTTGGGAACCTTGAACCTTACTGAACTGCCTGCTGTATTGCTTGGAAGCCAGCTGATGTTCCCCAGGATAGTGGTAGCCACTGTCTCTCCCGCCCTGCCGCGAACTGATCGCTTCAGGACCGCTGGAAGGAGACTGGTACGCTGTATCGTAACGGCAGGAGGCTTTGTTCGGCTCTCCGGCTGTTGCGCTTTGTGCCCCAATGAGTGATAATTAGTAAAATAACCTTGGTTTACTACTTGATCCACATTACGCCTGGAGGTGTTCACGATTATCCGCATCGGAGAGAATGGCTTTACCCTTGTGGAGATCGTGGTGGTTGTGGTTCTCCTCGGGCTTATCGGTGCCTTCTTCTATTCAGGCATAAACGCAGGAGTAGGCACGAGCCAACGCGGAAAAGACAAAGTAGAGGCCGTTTCGGTTCTTCAGGCAGTGACTGAGGAGTTGACGTCGTCTAGCCTCAAGCCGCACGCGGGCAAGGGGAACGTCGCCTATACCGGAGACTGGATTCCCAATCGGTATTCGGTCAGATACAGTGTGGCTGACACGTCGCACGGTGTCTACCGCCTCAAGGTCGAGGTGAGCCAAGGTGCGACTGTGCTTGCGAGCAACACAACGCTGGCGCCTAAGTAGTGGGCGCGAATCTGGTATCACACAAGTTGAGCTGCTAATAGCTGTGGTTCTCGCCGTCGTACTCCTAGGTGCGGCTTTTGGGTACGTGCAGGTGGGCCTCACAGCCAATTCCCGTGTCAGCGCGCAGGCGCGTTATGCCCAAGGCTTGGCGCTGGCGGTGAACCAGATCATAGATGGCTCGGGCAACGCCTTCCTGGGCTTGCGCGGCGCATCGTCCATTCAGAGTCGCGCTGCGGGTGGATACGAGTTTCGTTACCCAGTCGTGTCCCATACAGAGTCATATTGGATCAGCGGAGGCGAGCTGTTTCGTTCTGCTGATGGAGGCGCTGCTCAGAGCGTGACCAAGGCCGATAGTCTGCATATCGATAGCATGGGAAGCAGTGGGTTCTACACTGTCCGCCTGTCCGCGGGCGCTGATGGGGGACAGGTAGTGGAGTACTCGACGAGAGTGCGATTGCGCAACAGCGCCAAATGAGGTGAGGTGTAATGAGAAACCTATGCCGAGACCAAAAAGGCGGCACGATGGTGTACGTTCTAGTCGCCATGGTCGTTCTCAGTCTCACCATTATGGGAATGCTCCAAATGGCGTTGGCGTCGTACCAGACAGGCAAGTTCATGGAGCAGAGAAGGCAGGCGCTGGCAGCCGCGGAGTCCGGTGTCGCGCTGGCCGTGGCCGAGCTCGGCTCGGGCACTGCGATTCCTCGGGCGTCATACTCGGGCGGATCTTCGCCGAGCATCGACAGCGCCGCAGACAACTGGATCGGGCCGGGAACGGGAGCGATGCCGTCGGAGTTGAGCCTTGGGCCCGGTACGTCGTTCAGAGTATGGGTGGCTGAGCCAGCCGGGAACCGGACACAAGTGGTGGCGGAGGGCCGAGCCGGGGGCAGGGCGCGCCTAGTACAGGTGACGCTGAAACCGCGGGGGAGGATACCGCCATTTGTGGTGTCTGCCGTGTCCGATGAGTCGTATGGCATCATACTCAATGGATCCGGTAGAATAACCGGCGACATGCACACGGAAGGGCTCGGTCGCTATTCTGTGCTGGCAAATGGGTCTTTGCGTTCAAATGGCGGTCTTTTCGTTCGGCAAACCGCTGATCTCGATGACATCAAGAAGGAGGTGGGAAAGCATTTCGGGGATGGAGTGCAGGTCGACTCCGAAGAGTATGAGTACCCGATGCCGACGCCGCCTTCAGGGCTGGAGCCGAAAGGTGTATTCAGGCACAATGGATCAGGTTCCGTGAATATGGGCCCAAGCGATAGTGGGGAATACACTAGTTTCACAGTCAACGGGCACTGCGATTTCAACGTGAACACCGGTGATGAGGCCACAGGCGCGGACGTGGTGATCTACGTGAAGGGCGGCTTTACCATAAACGGAGGTATCCAGCTGAACGTGACCGGAGCGCACTCGTTCCGGCTTTACGTAGATGGCAACTTCACTTGGAATGGGGGCACCAAAGGCGCGTCCCTGGAAGATCCAACTAAGTTCATAGTCTGTTGCCGCGGACGCTGGGTGACACTGAACGGATCGCCGTCCATCGCTGCAGTCATATATGCCCCACAATCTGACGTCACTTTCAATGGGTCCGGCCATTTCACCGGCGCCGTAGTAGGAAGAGAAGTAACGTACAATGGATCCGGAAATCTCGTCTTCCCGGAGGCGTATCGTAACAAGATTGCCGAGGTGCCTATTGGCACAGGCGGCGGCGCGGCGCCCATCATTGAAACCGGCTCCTGGAGCGAGCTACGCCGCGGGGCAAACTGAAACCCGCCAAACTGCCAGCTTTTTCAGTTGACACAAGTCGAACGCGTGTGGTAACATAACTTTTGCCGCCCGGATGCAAGGGCACCCGGCGGAGCGCGGCGAGAGCCGCGGATGTTCCTTGAAAACCAAACAGCGTGGAGCCTAGAAGTCAATCGCAAG
>CAYZHL010000247.1:0-1661 GCA_964478095.1 uncultured Clostridia bacterium
CGCACGCAGGAATCGCGCCCGAGCCCTTCGCCAGCGCGCGTCATAACCGCGCTCAACACTCCGAAAAGGCATCAGATCCAGATAGCGCTCCTGAAACAAACCAAGCGCGATCTGCGCGATCTCCTGAGTGATCATGGTTGGGCTCTTCAAGGATATTTGGCAACCATAGCGCACCAAGGCCGTTGTTCGTACAGAGATACTGATGCACCCAGATCGAAAGCCGTGCTCTCGGAGTCGCGCACCGATGCTCTCGGCGAGAAGATAAAATACGCTCTCTGCATCGGCAAGCATCTCGACATCGTGCGGCAACGTCGCGGAGTTGCCTACGGATTTGATCGCGGACTCGATTTCCGATCCAACTATCGACTACGTCCTGACCCCAGAAGGCGCGTATGCCGGCGCCAACTGGACCGCGGACTTCGGCGGCTACTGGGCGGCCGACTTGGCCTTCGATGGGTCCAACATCTGGCAAGTCAACGTGGGCGGCAGCAATGCCATCTACAAGCTCGATCCTGCCAGCGGCGCGGTGCTGGGATCGATATCCGGTTCAGGATGGACCGGCATCTCCCAACGCGGCCTGGCATACAACGCCAACGATGATACGTTCTACGTCGGAGGATGGAACGAAGATATCATCTACAAGATCAAGGGCGAATCGTGGGATACGCCTGGCCAAATCATCGAGCAGTGGTCAATGCCCGACTCAAGCATCGCAGGGCTGGCCTACCATCCTGCGGCGAACGTCCTGGCCGTGACCTCTAGCAGTCCGGCCGTGGTGCGCCTGGTGGATGCATCAAGTCATGCCACTGTCGGGCAGTTCCCGATCCCAAGCGCAGCAAACGGCGCTGGGTGCGAGTTCGCCGGCGACGGCAACCTGTGGGTTGCAGCCTATAACACCGGCAAGATGTACCTCCTAGAGACCGGCCTTGGATCGATAGGCAGCGATTCCTGGTTGTGCTGGGATCCCACGTCAGGCACAGTACCTGCGGGCGGAAGCGTCAGCATCACTGTGACTGTCGACGCGGAGAAGCTCAACCCCGGAGTCCACACGGGAACAGTAGTCCTGTTCACCAACGATGTGAATAACCCCATGATCATGGTTCCAGTCACAGCTCAGGTCGTGGCGCCGCCGACAATAACAGAGGCGACGGCTTCCCCGACGCTGGGCGAGCCTGGCATGGAGGTAACATTCCACGCGGCATACACTTCGCCGGAAACACCGGTGGCGAGCCATACGTGGAACTTCGGCGATGGTCAATCCTCAACTGAGCTTGACGTGACGCATGTCTACGCCCAACCGGGCAAGTACACGGCAACGTTCACGGTTGTCGATCACATGGGCGCGACTGCGGAAGCCAGCTTCGAGATCGAAGCCAAGTGGATGCCGCGCGCCACGGTGGAACCGACGCAGATTGAGGTAACGCTGGCTCCAAAGGCTACACACACTGAAACAGTAGCCATCGGCAACGTGGGCGGCAACGCCGGCCTCGAGTTCACCATTAAGCTGCGCGAGGGCGTCGCGCCCACAATCGTGATGCCCAAGCGTATAGGCGTCGTGTCAGATCCGAGCGCCCGTACGGCGCGAGGCTTGTACAGCTCAATCGACCCGGACGCCGTCAAGAAGATATCCTCCTTTGTGAGGCCCGACGCCATGGGCAGCG
>CAYZHL010000247.1:1715-4295 GCA_964478095.1 uncultured Clostridia bacterium
ACAATGGCAATGTGTGGATATCCGACCCCATGGTGAAGAAGGACCACGTTGTGACGCCGGAGGGCGTCCACACCGGATCAATCTTCAACACGCCATGGGCAGGCCAGTGGCCGGCCGACATGGCGTACGACTCCAACAATGACCTGATGTGGCAGGTAAACGTAGGCGGCGACAACGGCATATACGGTCTCGATCCGGCAACGGGCGCGGTCGTATCAAGCATAACCTCAGGCGGCGCATGGGCCTCGACATCACAGCGCGGCCTGGCTTATGATGCCGCAACCGACACCTTCTACATCGGCGGCTGGAACGAAGACGTAATCTACCACATCAACGGGCTCAGCCATTCAAGCCCCGGCTCAATCATAGAAGCCTTCACATTCCCAGTGGCCATAGCGGGTCTTGCGTGGCATCCCAACGGGATCTTGTTCGTTGCGAACAACGGCGAGCCCGACATGATCTTCGCGCTCGACCTCGAGGCGCTCGCGGTGGTCGCGCAGTTCCCGCACCCGTACGGCGGAGACTTCAACGGAGCGGGGCTCGCACTCTCCGGCGATGGCAACCTCTGGGTCGCGTCTATGGACAACACGCGAGTCTATCTTGTGGACACTGAGATGCCGCTGTCGACCGGAGGCATGGTGATCGATCCCATAAGCGGCACGGTAGTCAAGGGCACAAGCCAGGATATCAGCATAACCATGGACGCTGCGAAGCTTGGCCAGCCCGGTAAGGACGTACGGAAGTACCTCGAGATAACAACGAACGACCCATTCAAGTCGGCGCTCTTTGTGGATGTGATAGTCCACATCGAAGGCGGCCCGACCATCACATCGGCAACTGCCACGCCGAATATCGGCCATCCGCCGCTCACAGTCGCGTTTGACGCCGCTGTGGAACCCGGCGCCAAGCCGATATCCGACACCTGGTGGGAGTTCGGCGACGGGAGCGATCCTGTGCACCAGCTCCAAGTCGAGCACGTCTACGCTGAGCTTGGCGAATACGAAGCCGTTCTGCACGTGATCGACGAGAACGAAGTCGAGGTGACTGCCAAGGTCAAGGTCACGGTGAAGTGGTTGCCTATCCTGGAGACGTACCCGTCGTCTTTCGATGAGACGATTCAGGTAGGCGAACAGGAGCAGACGACCTTGACAGTGAGCAACACCGGCGTGGCCCCGATGAACTTCTGGGTATCTGTGGCGCCGAGCTTTGCCCAAAGCCCCGAGTGGAAGCGCTACGCTGAGTCGAACCCCGCAAAGGGCGACTACGAGGCCGAACCCAGGGGATACGCGGGCGCCGGAGCAGGCGGTCCAGACCTGTTCGGCTACATCTGGATTGATAGCAACGAGCCGAACGGGCCCGAGTTCAACTGGATCGAGATCTCGGAAGTCGGAACGGCACTCACCCTGGGCGACGATGACAGCCGCGTTGTGAACCTGCCGTTCGCCTTCCCGTTCTACGGGCAGAACAAGACCCAAGTCCGGATATGCTCCAACGGCTACCTGACCTTTGGTTCGGCCGGAAGGACATGGGTGAACGCTCCGATACCGAGCACTGGGGATCCGAATGACCTGATCGCAATGTTCTGGGACGACCTTGATCCGGAAACCGCCGGCACGGTCTACTACTACTACGATGAAGCGAACAATCAGTTCATCGTGGAGTACGAGGGCATGGCTAAGTGGCGCGGCAGCGAGGATTACACGTTCCAGGCAATACTCAGGCCCAACGGAACAGTCATCTACCAGTATCTCTCGATGATCGGCGACCTGACGTCGGCCACGGTAGGCATTGAGGACGCCACAGGAACCGATGGACTGCAGGTAGCGTACAACGCCCCATACATCGAAGACGGTATGGCGGTTGCCTTCGCGCCTGTGGGCAAGATCCTGACGGTCAACCCGATCTCAGGCCACCTGCTGCCCGGCAACCATCAGGACTTGGTAGTAACACTTGGCGACACGAGCGAAGCAGCTGGAGAGTTCTCGCTCTACATCTACGTGTCGGCCAACGACCCGTTCCGCCCGTTCGCGGCGATACCGGTGCACCTCGTGATCAACTTGCCGCCTGCAGTGACCATCACGGCCCCTGCCGCAGGCGCTGAGCTGCACGGCGTAACCGAGGTCAAGTGGACAGCCGCCGACGCCGACAACGCAGCGGACGAGCTGGCGATCGACCTGTACTGGACACGCGACGGCGAGACGTGGAACACGCTCGGCGAAGGCATGGCGAACACCGGCGTCTTCGCATGGAACACCATAGAGGTAGGCGCCGGCGGCGAGACCTTCCGGCTGCGTGCAAGGGTGACCGACCCGACGGGTGCATCCAGCGAGTTCACGACGGGTGAGTTCACCATCGTCAACCTGGCGCCATCGGCCGCGTTCAGCTTCACTCCGTCGCCCGCCACAAGGCGCGATGTCGTGAAGTTCACCGACGAATCGACCGACGACGGCACGATCGTGGCGTGGCTCTGGGGGTTCGGAGACGGCGCCACAAGCGACCAGCAGAACCCGGAGCACAAGTACTCCGCCAAGGGTGAGTTCACGGTCAGCCTCACGGTGACCGACAACGGCGGACTCACGG
>CAYZHL010000248.1:0-255 GCA_964478095.1 uncultured Clostridia bacterium
GTCGTGGTACACGTAAACTACCTGATCAACGCGGCCAGCCCCAAGGATGATACGTATCAGCTTTCCGTGGACGCGCTCGCAGACGAGCTTGTCCGCGCTGACGCGCTCGGGGCGGAACTGGTCGTGATGCACCCCGGTAATCATCTCGGGAGCGGCATCGAGGCCGGAGCTGCGCGAATTGCCTCCGCCATCGACCGCGCTTACGAGTCCACAGGCGCCCAGGCACGCCTGTGCCTCGAGAACATGGCGGGCGCC
>CAYZHL010000248.1:271-3429 GCA_964478095.1 uncultured Clostridia bacterium
ACTGAGGTGGGCACTACCTTCGACGAGTTGCGCATGATCATAGATCTGGCACGGTGCGGGCCGACTCTTGGAGTGTGCCTCGACACTTGCCATGCCTACGGAGCGGGCTACGATGTGTCAACAGCCCGCGGCCTCCGGGCCGCGATCGAGCAGGCCCGAAGCGCTGTCGGCCTCGACCGTATCGTCCTGGTCCATGCCAACGACTCCAAGGGGCAACTGAGTTCCCGCAAGGACCGGCACGAGCACATCGGAGATGGGTCGATCGGGCTTCAGGGATTCCGGAACATGCTTGCCTGTCCGGAGTTGGCCGATCTTCCCTTTTTGCTCGAGACGCCCGTGGATTCGCCGGACGACCAGGCGCGAGACCTTGCGGCCATCAGGTCGTGCGCGCCGCAGGACGAGTATCGGCAGCTGACAGGGAGGATGCGAGTTGAGGTGTGAGGCGGTTGGGGCGATAGCCAACTACTTCTCGCCTGAAGCCGCCGATGCGCTTCGACGCGAGATTAGCCAGATCGACGGCCTTGAGGTCTTTGCCGTGGGCCGATGCGATCCCAATTACGTGGTGTGCGATCTGTCTGTGTTGGCTCGAGGGAATAGGGGGGCCGCCCCTGTGGTCGATCCCACCCTCATCCGTGGGCAGGTAGTTATACACAACCACCCGTCTGGCGACCTCACGCCTTCCGACGCCGATGTGAGTGTAGCCGCCAGCCTGGCAGCACGGGGCATTGGCTTCTGGATTGTCGATAACTCAGTCTTACGAATACGTTCGGTCACCGACCCGCTGGCAAACGGGATGGGCTCTATCATCATCGATCCTGCCGACATTAGGCACCTGTTCTCCTCCTCGGGGCCGTTCGCGGCACGATTTCCCGGGTACGAAACAAGAGAAGGCCAGATAGAGATGGCCCTTGCCGTCGCGCAGGCGTTTTCCGACGGTGGGCACTTGGTCGTCGAGGCCGGGACGGGCACCGGCAAGTCGCTGGCTTACCTGGCGCCGGCTTTCCTGTGGGCTCGACGAAACAGCACACGGATAGTTGTGTCGACCAACACCATCAACCTGCAGGAGCAGATGATCCACAAAGACATTCCTGCCATCTCGGACGCGCTGGGCGAAGAAGTCCGCGCTGTACTGGTCAAAGGTAGGGCCAACTATCTGTGCCTGCGCAAGCTCAATCGAGTGCTGGCCGATCAGGACAGGGCGCTGGAGCCCGCCCTGCGCGGCGCATTCGGGCAGGTGCTGGAGTGGGCCTACGCAACCGACACAGGCGATCGCTCCGACATGGATTTCGAACCCAACTTGGATGTGTGGGAGATGGTCAGTTCAGAGTCGGATATGTGCCTTCACGCCAAGTGCCCTCATTTCGCCGAATGCTTCTTCCATCGGGCGAGAAGGGAAATGGACGGCGCCGAAATCCTGGTGGTCAACCACCATATTCTGTTCGCCGACGCATCGATCCGGAGTCAGCTGGGGCCGGATGCCGAACGTGCCGTCTTGCCCCGCTACCGCGCAGTGATACTGGACGAAGCTCATAACGCCGCCGACGTCGCCACTGAGTACTTCGGCCGAATGGCCTCTCGAATAGGCCTGATTAGGCTGGCGAATGCAGTCTATCGCAGAGAGGGCAGGGCCGGTGGGCCCGGAGGGGCGCCAGGGGGCGGCGCGGGGCAGGCCGACTATGGGGCGTTGGTGCGCCTGCGCGCTGCGCTCTACAGCGACTGGGCCGACACATCGCGGCAGGGCCAGATTCGCGCCGCTCTTGACCTGATAGACATGGAGGCAGCCCCGTCAGCCATCAGGCTGCGCGAGGTCGGCGAGACCTTCTTCGAGGAAGTGAGGCAGTTCGCGCTGCGCTCGGCTGCCGACGGGGGCGAACGCACACTGCGCATAACAGATGAGATACGGTCGGGGCAGGAGTGGGACGGCGTGATCTGGCCTGCCCACGAGCGTTTCGCTGCTGCGCTCGAGGATCTTTCCGAATGCCTTGTGCGGCTAGTGAAAACCCTCCAGAGCGAGGCCGACAACACGGGCGATGCCGACAGCGAGGGGAGCGGCCAAGAGAGTCGCGGCAGCAGCAATTCCGCGGGCAGCGGCGGCACGGAAATCTATGCCGAAACCGTGGAACTGACAGCCTACGCCAACCGGGCGCGAGGGCTTGCGGATTCGCTGAGATTTGCGGTTGCGGCCGATGCCCCCGGCTACGTGTACTGGGTCGAAACCGCCGGCGCCGGCCCCAGGTCCCACGTGCGTGTGGTTGCGGCGCCAATTGCCGCCGGCGAGGCTATTTCCCGTCACCTCCTTGAAGGGCAGGAGTCGGTCATCTTCACCTCAGCCACACTTGCTGTGGGCGACAGCTTCGGCTACATAAAGCGCGATGTCGGCCTTGATTTGGCCGACCCGGGGCGTGTGAGCGAGTTGCTCGTGCCGTCGCCTTTCGACTTCGAGCGCCAGGTGCTGCTAGCTGTGTGCGACAACCTTCCCGATCCCGACACTGCGCTTTGGGAGGACGCTCTGGCCGAAGCGCTCAGCGGGGTGCTGGAGGCATCGGGTGGGCGGGCGTTCGTGCTCTTCACGTCGTACAAGCTTCTGGAGGCCGTCGCGCGCCGCATGGAGGGATTCTTCCGGCAGCACAAGATACGGCTGCTGAAACAGCGCGAGGCGCCCCGCCACACACTTCTCTCCAGCTTCCGCCGGGATGTGCGCTCAGTCCTATTCGGCACTGACAGCTTCTGGGAAGGAGTGGACGTGCCCGGCGAAGCCCTCTCCTGCGTGGTCATTCCCAGGCTTCCATTTGCCGTGCCCACAGTGCCGCTGGTGGAAGCGAGAATCGAACACCTTCGCGCCGGAGGGGCCGATCCTTTTCGCGAATACACTCTCCCCGCTGCAGTGCTCAAGTTCAAACAGGGATTCGGGCGCTTGATTCGCACTACTGCCGACCGCGGGGCAGTTGTGGTACTCGACTCGCGCACTGCCCGCCGCTACTACGGCCGGAGCTTCATCGGCGCCCTGCCTGGCTGCACCACGTACGTGGGGAACGTCACCGGCATCTGCACTCGACTCGTCCAGTGGTTGGGGCAGCCCGAACGCTGAGAGCCGATCGAGTCCGGTGATGAGCCCCGGGTCACCCAGAGCCCAGATTCTATACTCGGCGAACATGCAT
>CAYZHL010000248.1:3481-4279 GCA_964478095.1 uncultured Clostridia bacterium
GAGGCAGTATCCCAGTGCTTGTTTTTTACGTGGGCGCAAGGAGTAGAGTCCTGATCCTTGCCGTCGCAGTGTTGATGCTGGTGTCGTTCGCGGTCACAGCCATTGGAAGCGTCGCTGAGCCCGGCCTGGGAAGCGCGATTCTGGGCGCCGCGGGTGTCGGGAGGAACGCTATCGCCGCGGTCACCTCGGGCAGCAGACTAGTGCCGATTTACTGTGTTGCACGGGACGATCGGGTCTGCTCACTCACTGTCGATGCCACATGGGGCGACGACAAGACCGTGGCGCTTCTGGACCTATTTGACAGGCATGGGCTGAAGGTTACGTTTTTTCTGGCGGGGCAATGGATCAAGTCGTACCCCGACAAGGTTCGCGAGATCGCGTCCCGCGGACACGAACTGGGCAACCACTCCTGGACTCATCCTCACATGAGCGCGCTCTCGCGTGACAAAATCCGCGACGAGCTGGAACGCACCCAGCAAGCCATAGCAGATCTCGTAGGGAAGAGACCCGCAGTGTTTCGGCCTCCGTTCGGCGACTACAGCAACACCGTGATCACCGTGGCCCAGGAGTGCGGGCTCAGAACCATTCAGTGGAGTGTCGACTCGCTGGACTGGAAGGACCTGAGCGCCGCCCAGATTCGCGAGAGGGTGATGAAGCGGGTACGCCCCGGCGCGATCGTTCTGTTCCACAATGCAGGGAAGAACTCGGTGGAGGCTTTGGACTGGATCATTCGCGACCTCAAGACAGAAGGTTATGCGATGCTGCCTGTGTCGGAATTGCTGCTTGACGGTGAAACCT
>CAYZHL010000249.1:0-4235 GCA_964478095.1 uncultured Clostridia bacterium
TACGGATGATTCGGCCAGGCACCCGGAGATGTCGCTCAAGGTGCTCCGGCAGGACCAGCGGTTTTCGGCCTACAGCAAGGCCATCGTATTCCAGCATGAGGAGAGGCACGATGGCAGCGGCTATCCCCGAGGGCTCGCAGGAGATGGTATCGAACCACTGGCGAGAATGGTGGCAGTTGCCGATATGTACTGCAGCCTGATTGCCGACGGCAACCAGATATCGCAGAGACTTTCGGCTCAGGGGGCCTTCGACTACGTGACCAGCGCGGCGGGGTTTGAACTCGATCGCACTACAGTCCTGGGCGTCATGCAGTACATAGCTCCCTATCCCGTGGGCACGATGGTACAGCTCAATACAGGCGAGAAGGGCGTTGTGACCCGGGTTTACAAGGGACTGACGACTAGGCCTACGGTGAGGGTGCTATACGACGCGAGCGGCGCCGAGACCGCGCAAACGCGCGACATAGCGCTGGCTGCCCCTGAAAACCAGACAGTGCTGGTTGTGCAAGCTTGTGAGCTCTGATAGTGGCGGGAGGGGTCGATATGCAGGTTGATACTATTAGGTTCGGCACACTGAGTGTGGACGACGACAAGATAATAACGTTTCCCAAAGGGCTTCCCGGGTTTGAAGACGAACGCAGATTCTTCTTGATGGATCACGCGGGAAGCTCAAAGATCAAGTGGCTGCACAGCGCCGACAATCCTGGGCTGGCCTTGGTAGTGGCCGACCCGTTCGGTCTATTCGAGGATTACCGGCCCGACGTGCCGGACGAGATCGCGAGGGATCTTGGGATCGCAGATCCCGACGGCGCGCTGGTGCTCACAGTGTTGACTGTGAGGGCAGGGCAGCAAGAGGGCGAACCGCCTATGATCAGCGCCAACTTGCTGGCGCCGATAGTGATCTCCAAGGAGCGCAGGAGGGGCGCTCAGGCAGTGCTGAGGTCGGGAGAGTACGGCGTGCGGCACCAGGTGCATCTGCGGCTGGGCGAGGACGTCAGACATACTGCCGGTGGCGGCGCGGGCAGCGCGGGCAGCATGGGCAGTATCGATTGCGCCGGCTGCGAAGGGATAGGGGCGGCGACGGCGTGAACCGCCCGCGTGCCGGCCTCTCGCCGCCTATAGCCGCTTCAGAAAGGGTTGCGCCTCCTTGAAGCGAGGATTGTCCGCCGAGCCGAGCAGCTCGAATGCTGCCGCCTGAGCGGTAGTGACGACAATGCCCGCCTGGCACATCCGGCGCATCGCAAAATCCCAGTCAGCGGCCTTCACCGACGAGCACAGGTCCGCCGGCACGAACACATCGTAGCCAAGCGCTAAGGCATCGAGGGCGCTCTGCAGCACACACACATGGGCCTCAACACCAAACAACACAAGTTGCTTACCGCGGCCCGTCGCGGTGGCCTTCACGGCCCTTTCGGCCTCGGGTGTGCGAAATAGGCTGAAAGTCATCTTGGCGATGGGCTCCGGATCGCCCATTGCACTCGCGAGCTCGGGTACAGTGGGCCCGAGGCGCGACGGATTCTGCTCCACCCTGACCACGGGCACATCCAGAAGGCGCACTACTCGCACGAAACTCGCGGCGCGGGGCGCCAGGGTATCTGAATCCGCCACAATTGAGAGTATCTTCTGTTGATAGTCGACCGATACCACAGTCGACGCCTCAGGATGCAGCGTGAGCATGCTATCCATCACCATTCGCCTCCCTGTATCTGTCTTTCCTGCACTTCTGCCCTTATTGCACGTACATCTTCTGCGCATGTACATCTCCCGTGCACATCCGTCTGCCGTGCACATTCGTCTACCGCGTACATCGGTCTCGCGCGCACATCCGACTCCCGCGCACCTCTAGGCAAGCAACGTGGGAATGAACACTTGAGACTCGCTAGCGGGCAATGTATATGCGCTGTACGCTGCATGGTTGCCGCGAAAGGCCCATCTACCTGGCCTTTTGATATGTGTTCGTTTTCCGAACGGGTTTTTCCGGAAGTGTTGCGAATCCGGACGGGTGCTGATGCATATCGGAACGTATATCCGCATAAAGGCCGACGACAGGATGATCCAGTGGCCGCGGTCGCAACCAATGTCATTATATAGCTGAAAAATGGGTGCAACAGCTAGTATATGTCGTAGCCCGTCAGGAAAGTTGGGTATATATGCTAGGCACTTTCCGTCTCGGGCGTCCTATGCACCTATGCGTTCGATTATGCACCACCCATTGTTCGATTTCGGGACGCATCGCCAAGAATGCGTTCATAAATCGGCCACCTAGATTCCACCAGTTCCCATGGAATCGGTCGCCACGCCCTCTCTGCTGCCAAGCTTCGCTTCGTGTGTGATCCAAACCGCACGCACCCGTGGCGAGGGCTTCATCTCACTTTGGGTCTGGTTGGCCATACCTTCCGCGCACTTGTATCCCTCCCGCACGTGGCCCTGCGCATGCCCCAAACCTATTATACACGTTCGGGCGCTCATGCCATCCTGGATACACCGGCGGCAAGATGCAGAGGTTTCGCGCCGAATACGGAGAATAGACAGTACTGACGCAAGGCAGATACGCCGTGCAGAGGAGGAGGAGCACTTGGAGGCGCGACTCATGGCGCTGCTGCAAGCGGGCGAATCGCTATCTGTCGAGTTCAAAGGCGAGTCCAGGAAGGCGTTGTCCGATACGGAGCTCGTTGAGTCCGTCGTCTGCCTGGCCAACCGGGATCGTGAAGACGATGGCTGGCTCCTGGTCGGGGTGGAGGATGGCGGGACCGTCACGGGAGCCAAGCCTCGGCATGGCAGTATCACCGACCCAGACAGGGTCGTAGCCCTCATTGCGAATCGGACTCGTCCTTCGCTTTCAGTGAGAGCGTTCATTGCGAATGCGAATGGGCATGAGATACTTGCTGTACAGGTGCCGCGCGCCCGTATCACTACTGGCACTGCTGACGGCAAGTACGTGCGTCGTGTGATTCTCGGCGCCGGCGAGCCCGGCTGCCTGCCGATGACCCCGTCTGACATCCTCTCGCGCCAGTCCATTGCGGTTCAGGAGGACGTCAGCGCTCGAATTGTGGACGGGACTTCTTGGGATGATGTGGATCCACTGGAGATTCTGCGCCTGCGGGATACGATAAAGCGATACAGGGGAGATGCGGCGCTGCTGGAGCTGTCCGATCTCGATTTCGCGAAAGCCCTCGGCATGGTTGATGCGAACGGCGATACGCGATGCTTGACACTTACCGGCCTGCTGCTGGCAGGCAAGGAGCAGTCCATCCGGAGGCGCCTTCCCACGCATGAAGCCGCTTTTCAGGTTCTATCGGATGTGGACGTGGAGGTGAACCAGTTCTACCGGTCTCCGCTGGTCAGGACGCTCGAGGAGATGTTGCTGTATTTCCGGGCGCGCAACCGTGAGGCGGAGGTTATGGCAGGTATGTTCCGGATCGGGATTCCGGATTACTCCGAGCGCACATTCAGAGAAGGAGTCGTCAACGCGCTCGTTCACCGCGACTACACTAGGCAGGGGCATCGATATTATCTTCAGCGAACAGCTGAGAAACGGTCGACCTGTTCCCGATTACGGGAGAAGCACGTCTGCTTGGGTAACGCTGGTGATTCCAGGAGGCAGGGCAAACCTGGAGTTCATCCGCCTCGTGTTGGAGCAGGACGAAAGCGGAAGGTCGCTCAGTCTGGATGAACTGCTCCTGCTCAACGCGTTGTTCACGGACCGCCGCATTGGTGCCGCTACTGCGGCTCGGGTGACTCAGAAGCCGGAGACAGAGACTCGCGGCGTGCTTGAGAGACTGGCTGAACGCGGCCTGATAGAATCGAGAGGCGAACGAAAAGGAAGAGTTTATCATCTATCTGCCGCTGTGTATCGTATGCTTGGCCAGAAAGCTGCACACGTCCGGGTGAGGGGCTTTGAGCCTGAGCAGCAGAGGCAGATGATACTGCAGTACGTACGGAAACACGGCGCCATCGCGCGTTCGGAAGCCGCCGACCTGTGTCAGGTCAGCCCTGACCAGGCTACTCGCATCTTGAAGGGCCTGATGGGTGAGGGGTATCTGGTATTGCGAGGCAGGGGAAGGGGAGCACACTACGAGCCGGCGGATCGCGTCCGGGAAGAAAGCGGCAGCGTCGAGACTGAGGCGTAGACGCCCGGAAACACGCGATAGACACGCGATAGACACGCGATAGACACGCGACAAACGTAAGCGTCAAATAGCACCCACACTGTAATCAGGGCCCTGAGGAGCGTA
>CAYZHL010000250.1:0-4227 GCA_964478095.1 uncultured Clostridia bacterium
CGGGCTGCTCTCGGAGGGTGTCATCGGGGCGATGGGGTGGTGCTACGGCGACTTCGCGGTGGGCGACCGCTTGCCTTACAACACGACCCCATTCGAGGTAGGGTTCGGCCTTGTAGGCCTTGACGGGGAGCCTAAGGGCGCAGGCCGGGCCATGCAGGAGTTCTGCGGGACTCTGGAGCGCCTTGGCGGCAACGTGATGCGACCCGCTGAGCCCGGGGCGGCCATCATAGTGCCTCGTCACTATTACGATAACAGTGATCCGGCCGTTACGCCGGCGCGCAACTTCAGAGCCCTGTTCAACTCATACGTGCTCGCGCGGCGTGCTGGGCTGAACCCCTGCATCGTCACGCTTGACGACGATCTGAGCTGGCTCAGGCTTGCGTTCATGCCTTGCGTTCCACAGCGCCGAGGCGTGAACACCGTCGATTGGAGCAAGCTCGTCAGATTCGTGGAGGGCGGCGGCACGCTCTACATGTCGTACGACGGCGCGGCCCTGGACGGGATGGGGGATCTGTTCGGCGTGGAGGTGAGGTATCCGACCATCGAAGGCGCCGGGCGGGCAGTAGAGATGCAGGCAGTAGAGACGCGGAGCCTTGGATCGCTGGGCGTCGAAAACCCCGACATGTTACGCCTTAGGCACGCAACAGGCAGGCGACTGGTTTTCGAGCCGCGCGGCGCGCAGGTTCTGTGGGAACATGTGAGCACCCGGGAAGGGCTGCTGGGCCATGGCATGACGGGCGATGACACGTGCCGAGGCTCGGTGGAGGGCGGGCCCGCCATAGTCGCAGCCGGCTATGGGCGCGGGCACGCCGTATTCTGCGACTTCGCTCTGGAGCTTTCCTTGTCGGATGACTGCGGGGTGTACGAGAGAATGAGGCCTGAGGAAGTGTACCGGGCGGCGGCGGAGCTTTCCGAGTGGCGCGAACCAGTCTGGACCGACTCGCCGGACGTGTCCGCGACACTGCTGAAGAGCGACGACCCAGGCGGCGACGAGATCGTCTTGCTAGTCAACTACTCGTGCCAACCCCGCGAGGTCCGAATACACACCCACGGCGTCGATGTCGACACCCATGAAGCGCACGTGCCAGCGAATGGGGCAATAGTGCTAGGAGTAAAGCCAGCGCGACAGAGCTCGCCGGAGATGGGCTGAACAAGGCCTCGTCCAGGCTGCCGATCACGTTCCGCATGTAGGTGTTCCCATCTCTTGCTGGGCGTCAAAGCGGCCGTACGCAGGGGAATGATGCCAAACGTGCGCCTAGCAGGCCCTCATCGCGCCTGCGGTAAAACCGTACGGTTTTTCCCCCGACCTGCCGGAATACCCGACGGTTAACCACGGCCCAGCAAGATGGGAGGGCGTTTTATGGATCATAGAGCCCTCACGGCGGTCTTCGGCGGGCCGCTGCCTAGGGACCATATTTCCCCAGCGCCTCTAGCTGCATGTTCTCCAGGCGCCAGCTATCCGGAAAAGGAAGCATCAAGTGTCCTCCTTGAGTGTAGTTTCTCGATTCCCTAAGCCTCAGGTCGTCTGCCTATGGGCAAGCAACGTGGGAATGGACGATTGGGGTTCGCGACCGGGCAATGCATAATGGCCGTACGCTGCACGCTTGCCGAGAAATGCCCATCTGCCTGGGCTTTTGGCATGTGTTCGTTTTCCGAACACGTTTTCGCCGATGTGTTCCGAATCTGGACGGGTGCTGATGCATATCGGAACGTATATCCGCATAAAGGCCGACGATGGGATTATCCGGAATGTCGGGCCGCGGTCGGTGGGACGATATGGCTGATGTATGGGTTGTTGTGCCAGTATATGCTATCTGGAGCTAGGCGAACTGGGTGCATATGGTAGTCGGGATCCGGCTCGACCGTTCTATACGCCTATGCGTTCAATTATGCAGCAGCTATTGTTCATTTCGTGAACACATCCCCGAAAATGTGTTCATAAAATCGACACATATATTTTGCCAAAACCCATGGCATTGACTGCCATGCCCAATCCGCTGCTAGAGCTTCGTGTCTGTGATCCAAATCGTACGTACGCCCTCGGGACAGGTTCTTTTCACTTTGGGTTTGGTTGGCTATAGCTGCTCATTTCCGAAACGCCTGCGTTCCATATATTACATGCGGAACGTAGGCTTGAGAACTACTTAGTCCCACTCCAGGACGCCGCTCACGCGCTCCCGAGGCGCTATTGCAGCAAACGCCCAGCATAGGGCGATAATGGCCAGGCATACGGCACTCGACACGGCGAACAGACGCATATGATGCTGGGTGCCCAGTATTATATACCAGCCTGAAGCCAGAAGAATGGGAGACACCGAAAGCAGGAGAGATACGTACCACGCGCGCGTGTACAGCATGATAACGATGCCTGTTACTCCGAAGGACGCCAACGACACCAGCGGCGCGCATACCAGACTGACGACCGCCCATTTAGCTGCGGGCAGGATTGGGCCGCGCCAGATTATTGATAGCCCGCCAACGTACAGTGCAAGAGCCAGACAGGCGACGATATATGTCACAACGAACACCGCCGCCACCTTGGCCGCCCACACTGTTTTGGGAGTGACTCCCGAGCACAAAATCGGGATCATTGTCTTTCGAGTCTTCTCGCGAGTCATTAGGGTCGATACGATGGAATTGCCTGCGAGCATCATGATGCAGAGCACGAGAAGCGGCATCTGCATACTGGTCGCCGCGCGCAACGCGGTTCGATATGCACTCGCCTCTACTCCCCGCATATGAGACGGACGAAGCGAAGTCATGACGGGAATCAGTGCAAACCCTAATGCGCCCAAGATGCTCATGGCGATATGCAGGCCGCCTATACGAAGAGCCTCTACGATATCCTTGCGTATGAGAGCTCGAAACGGGCCGGTGTTCATCTGTGATTCGCCTCCTCTTCTTCGCCGATGGCTGAAAGGAATACTTCCTCAAGGGTGTTTCCGATCTCTCGAGCCTCGCGGAACTCGATGGAGTCGAGTGCCAGCTGGCGCAGGATTGTACTGGGTTGAACACCCTGAGCCACGGCCACCTGGACTGTGTCCTCTGCCACCCATGAGTGCCCTGTGACGCCCTCGGTTGAAGCTAGAGCCTTGTCTGCAGAGGCGCGACACTGCCCTTGGGCAAGCCTGATCCGAATGAACGATGCTTCCTTTGATTGCCGTAGATTTGACACCGTATCGTATGCCACAAGCCTCCCTCTGTTGAGAATAGCCACTTTAGAGCAGAGCTCCTCGACATCGGCAAGGCTATGAGACGACAGCAAGACTGTTACATCTTGGCTTTGGGTAAGCTGTTTGATAAGCTCCTTGGTGGCCCGGAGAGAGTCGGGATCAAGACCGGAGAGGGGTTCATCCATTATTAGGAGTCTGGGATGGTTTATCAAAGACCTGGCGATGGCCAGACGTTGCTTCATCCCCTTGGAGTACGTAGCCACCCGGTCGTACCGACGGCCCCATAGACCTGCTGCTCTGAGCAGTTCATTGCCCCTTTTGCCGGCAGTATCGCTCGATAGCCCAAGCAACTGGCCGAATAACTGAAGGTTCTGCAGTGCCGTAAGGCCCTCATACAAGCCATGCACATCCAGTACCACACCTATCTCCTGGCCAATTCTGGAGGCTTCCTCGGCCGTATCCCTACCGAGCATAAGGGCCCTTCCACTTGACCGCCGCAGTATGCCCAGAAGCAGCATGATCAGCGTGGTCTTGCCGGCGCCATTCGGCCCGATCAGCCCGACCACCTCGCCCGTTGGAACATCCATCGATACATCGCACAGCGCATCGATGCGCCCGAATTTCCGCCCGAGGCCGATAGTCTGTATGGCGTATTCGGTCATGGCCCGTCGCGTCAACTCCATTCGCCGCCAAGGATCATCTTCATCATGATAGTTAATGAGGCGATTCACCGTACAACCGGATTCCCCTTCCCGGAATGCCGCAATCTTGCATGACTATATGGCACAATCTGCATAACAGGGGCTGCACGATCCCCTTGGCCAGCCAGGAGGAATCATGGCGATGGAGTAGAATAGGATATCATGGTTTAACGTTTAAGGCAGTGCCTGCAGCGGGGTTTCGCAGCGGAGCTTTCGGCGCAACCCCAGGCCGGACTGGGGCGTCGATTGGACTCAGCGCCATCCTGTGGGCACGGGGAGATGCGGGCCCGCTGCACGGCGCGCTGCGTCGACGTAGGCGCCATCCTGTGGGCGCGGGGAGATGTGACTACATG
>CAYZHL010000251.1:0-4224 GCA_964478095.1 uncultured Clostridia bacterium
TCGTGAGACACTCTGGTTGAGTCGGTACGCATGTACGTAATAAGAGCCACATGCCCTTCGCCCGCAACCTCGACACCTTCGTACAGCTGCTGCGCTACCGACATTGTCCGCCTGGCGGAAAAGCCTAGTTTCCTGAAGGCCTCCTGCTGCATCGTGCTGGTTGTGAACGGCGGCGATGCCTTTCTGGCCTGCTCCTTTACTGTCACCGACTTGACTGCGTACTCCGCGCCTTCCAGCTCGCCCACGATCGTGTCGACATCCTGGCGCGACATTCGCCCTTCACCCGGAGGCATCAGCCGAGCGAGGAATCGCCTGCCGCGAGCGCCGGTCGATAGCGCGGCAGCGAGGGTCCAGTATTCCTCCACGGTGAATGCCTGTATCTCACGTTCCCGGTCGCAGATGAGTTTGAGAGCCGATGACTGCACTCGCCCTGCCGATAGCCCTCGGCGCACCTTGCGCCAGAGAAATGGGCTCAAGTTGTAGCCCACCAGCCTATCGAGCACTCGCCTGGCCTGCTGCGCGTCCACCCTCGCCATATCGACGGGCCTGGGTTTCTTGAGCGCGTTCCGCACTGCGTTCTCGGTGATCTCGTTGAACTCGATTCTGCAGTCCGACGCTGGATCGATCTTGAGTATGTGCGCTAGGTGCCAGGATATGGCTTCGCCCTCACGGTCGGGGTCAGTGGCAAGAAGCACCTTGTCAGCCTTTTTCGCGGCCTCCCTCAGCTCACGAATGACGTCCCCTTTGCCGCGAATGTTTATGTACTCGGGAGTGTACCCGTTCTCCACGTCCACCCCCAGCTTGCTCTTGGGCAGGTCCCTCACATGACCGACGGAAGCCTTGACTGTATACTGTCGCCCCAAGAACCTAGACAGAGTCCTCACTTTGGCCGGTGACTCCACGATGACGAGAGTCTTCCCCATGCGGCCACCTCCAACGTTGGATGTCACGAACAGTTTAACCCAGGGCACATGCGAGGTCAACAATGCTTCCTGCTGTATCGCAGGCCGGCGCCGCGCACGATAAGACCCTGAACCTCGAGTCGCGAGAGCGAGGTAAGCACATCTCGCGCCGGCATCGACAGGGACCGATGGATGTCCTCAAACGAGGTGTCGCATTGAACGGCCTCGAGGACTGCTGCGTCAACAGGCCTAAGGCCGTGCGCTTGCTCGGCTTCTCTACGGCTCGGCAGCTTCACAGGAACACCTGCCGCCGCCAGTTCCTCAAGGAATGTGCGTGCGCCAATCACAGGACGCGCTCCATCGTATATGAGAGCGTTGGTTCCTGCAGACGTAGGCCTGTTGATATCGCCTGGAACAGCGAAGACGTCGCGGTTCTGCTCCTCGGCAAAAGCCGAAGTGACCAAAGCGCCGCTCCTGGCCCCCGCCTCCACCACGAGGCAAGCGTGCGCCATGCCGCTTATGACCCGATTGCGGGCGGGGAAGGTGCCCCGAGACGCCGGGTAAGTCATGTTGAACGGCGACACTACGCAGCCCGTCTGCGCCACTTCCCGTACCAAACACGCGAGCCTCGCCGTCATCTGGTACGCCAGCCCCGCGCCTATCACCCCGGCTGTCACCCCTCCGGCCTCCATCGCGCCTCGATGCGCCGCCGAATCGACGCCTCTTGCCATGCCGCTTACAACGCCGGCGCCCGCAGCCACTAGCTGGCGGGATAGGTATCGTGCGGCGCCTGTCCCGTAGGACGTGGCCGACCTCGATCCGACCACGGCTATCCACGGCACATCCGCAAGCGTTGCTTTGCCCATGATGTATAGCACGGCCGGAGGATCGTATATCCGGCGAAGCAGAGACGGGTATTCCCGGCTCGGCAGGGCTACCACCCTGGCGCCACACCTCGATGCTAGCTCGATTTCGCCCTGCCCTACGCTTACTGCATCCGGCGCCGACGAGGCGAGCCTCCAGGCTTCACAGCTTACGAAAGCCGGGCGTCTGGCGCCACGGGCGGCAGCGTGCGCAGCCAGCCTGGCTGACCCGAACTCCGTGAGCAGGCGGCGCAGGGAGCGTGGACCTATCCCCGGGCACATGTGCCAGAAGACCCATGAGGCGAGCTCTGCATCTCGGGGTTCGGGCACATCATCCCATGTTATGTCCAGTTTCTCTTCATCCATATGACAGCACCGCCTGAGGTTCTGAATCCAAAACCCTGTATTGGAGAGCCTCCAGCACGTGCCCTTCTTCCACGCTCTCGGCGCCGTCAAGATCGGCTATGGTCCTCGATACCTTTATCAGCCTATGGTATGCCCGGGCCGACAGAGCCATTTGGTCGACTGCGTCCAGAAGTAACCTGCGTGCCGGTGAGCTCAGGAGCGCCGCGGTTTCGATGTTTCTGGGACTCATAGCCGAGTTAGTGGACCCCTTCCGGCAGAAACGCTCACCCTGGCGCGCCCTGGCGTGTTCAATCTCGGCGCGTACGGAGTTGGACGTGAGGAACGCAACAGGCTTCTCGAGATCGGTTCGCCTAACACGGGGCACCTCTATCTGGATGTCGATGCGGTCGATCACCGGGCCGGCCAGCCTGCGCCGGTAGCGCATCAAGGATGCGCCCTGGCAGACGCATACTCTCTCAGGGTCGCCAAGGTAGCCGCAGGGGCACGGATTCGCTGAGGCGATCAGCATGAACTGGGACGGGAAGCTGACTCTGCCATGGGAGCGGGACACTGTGATGAACCCATCTTCCATGGGTCCCCTGAGGCTTTCGGTCACCTGTGGCGGAAACTCGCAGAACTCATCGAGATACAGAACGCCCCTGTGCGCCAGAGTCACTTCGCCGGGCATGGGGGGGTTCCCGCCTCCGAGCATTCCGGCACGGCTTACGGTATGATGAGGCCGACGGAACGGGCGCTTCCTGGCACGACCCGCGGGCGATACTGTACCGGTGATGCTCTGGATGCACGTGACTTCCAGTGCCTCGCTGTCGTCCATGGCAGGCAGAATAGACGGCACGCACGACGCAAGCAGTGTTTTTCCACCTCCCGGAGGGCCCACCATTATCAGGTTGTGGCCGCCTGCCACTGCTACCTGGATCGCTCTGATAGCCGCGTCCTGCCCCACGACCTGGTCGAAATCACATGAGGCGACAGACTCAGGCGAATCAGGGCGCGCCGGGCGGTTCCGAACTGGGCGAGGGGCGACGCCCGAGCTCAGGTAGTGCGTCACTTCGTTCAGCGTGCCGAGGGCTATGACATCGAGCCCTGACACGCACTGTGCCTCGCGCGCATTCTCGAAGGGGACTACAACACACGAACTGCCAGAGCTTCGCGCAGCCGCGCAGCCGGGCAGAACTCCCCGAACCGGCCTGAGGGCGCCGTCTAGCGATAGTTCGCCCATGAATGCAGTGCGATCCAGGTTTCTCGCGGGCACCTGCCCCGACGCGGCGAGTATCGAAACAGCCACCGGTAGATCGAGCCCCACACCGACCTTCCTGATGTGGGCAGGAGCCAGGTTCACGGTGATCCTGGCGAGCGGAAACTCGTATCCCGAGTTGCGTATGGCCGCCCGCACGCGCTCACGAGACTCGCGTACTGTCGAATCGGGGAGGCCAACGATGTCGAACGCCGGCAGCCCCCTAGCAAGATCCGCCTCAACGGCCACGGGAACACCTATGATCCCCATGACAGCGCATCCTCCAGCTATTGAGAGCATGGCGAGGGTGGATCACCTCCCCTTCTCCGTGCGTGCGAGCGATGGGCCCGTTTTCACGTCAAGACGCCCCTCAGGTGCGAGATAGCCGCGCCGGTCAGGGATTCACAGGACGAAGCGTCGGCCATGACCGCAACAACATCCACTCGTACCGGAGCGCCGCGGCAAGCTGCGGACACTCGCGTAGCCAGTGCTCGCAGCGTGCGAAGCTTTCCGGCGGTGATCTGCTCCTCAGGGCGGCCAAATGCAGTGGAGCGTCGGGTTTTCACCTCCACAACCACCAGCACGTTCGCATCGCGGGCCAGGATATCGACTTCGCCACCGCCCAGCCGTAGGTTGCACCCGAGTATCTCGAAGCCAACGGACTCAAGGTACTCCCTGGCAAGAACCTCGCCCGCCCTGCCGACATCCTGAGCCCGCATTCGCCCGCCTCCTCATGCCTTCCCGATTCGACGGAACAGCCCTATGTCCTCCCACAAAATACAAAATCACCCTTTCGGGTGATCTCACGACCGCTCTATGCAGACATAGAACTAGCCCGTCCTGTCCACACCGCGGTAAG
>CAYZHL010000252.1:0-239 GCA_964478095.1 uncultured Clostridia bacterium
GCTCGCTAGGGTCATCAAGAACCTGGAAGAGCAGATGAAGAAGGCAGCCGGCCTACTTGAATTCGAGCAGGCAGCCCAAATACGGGATCGCATCAGAGATCTCAGGCGGAGGTTCATCCAGCTTTGAGTAAGGACAAGATCATCATCAGAGGTGCGCGCGAGCACAACCTCAAGAATATCGATGTGGAGATTCCCCGCGACAAGCTGGTGGTCGTGACCGGCCTGTCGGGTTCGGGCAA
>CAYZHL010000252.1:249-4211 GCA_964478095.1 uncultured Clostridia bacterium
TACGCGGAGGGGCAGCGCCGCTACGTGGAATCGCTGTCGGCCTATGCCCGTCAGTTTCTGGGGCAGATGAACAAACCGGACGTGGACTACATAGAGGGCCTGTCTCCCGCGATTTCGATTGACCAGAAAGCGGCCAGCAGAAATCCGCGGTCTACGGTAGCAACGGTCACCGAGATTTACGACTATATGAGGCTGATGTACGCCCGAATAGGGATACCTCACTGCCCTGAGTGCGGTCGCGAGATCACCCAGCAGTCGGTAGATCAGATCGTCGATAAAATCATGGATATGCCGGAGGCGACTCGTATCCAGGTCTTGGGCCCTGTTGTACGCGGCAAGAAGGGCGAGCACAAGAAGGTCCTTGACGATCTCAGGCGCGAAGGATTCGCCCGCGTTCGGGTCAATGGAGAGGCACGCGAACTCACCGACCAAATTGACCTGGAGCGCTACAAGACCCACAGCATAGAGGCTATTGTGGACAGGCTGGTCGTAAGGCCCGGCATACAGCGCAGGCTGGCTGATTCGCTGGAGACGGCGCTGAAACTCGGAGACGGTCTGGTATTGGTGGACGTGGTCGGGAGCGGCGATATGGTCTTTTCGGAGAAGCTGGCCTGCCCTGATTGCGGGCTCAGCTTCGGGGAGCTGCAGCCCAGGCTGTTCTCGTTCAACAGCCCCTACGGCGCGTGCCCGGGCTGCTCCGGCCTGGGTGTTCGCATCGAGTTCGATCCGGAGTTGATTTTCGACGACGGGCGCTCCATTGACGACGGAGCTGTGCTGCCCTACAACCGAAACGGGGTCATATCCGACTTCTACACCGGCCGGATACGCGAAGTATCTCGTGTGAAAGGGATCGATACCACGGTTCCATGGTCGTCCATGCCCGAGGACGCCCGCGAGATGCTGGAATACGGGTGCGGCGAGGAACGCTTCCGCTTCCGCTATCGGGATTCGCACGGCCGGGAACAGGTGTGGGAGTCGAAGTTCGAAGGGGTGATTCCCAACCTTAAGCGGCGCTACCGCGAAACGACGTCCGACTATATCAGGGAGGATCTAGAGCGATTCATGAGCTCCAGCCCATGTGCGCAGTGCCATGGCGCGCGGCTCAAGCCGGAGGCGCTTGCCGTGTCAGTAGGCGGGAAATCCATTGCCGAGGTCGCCGCGATGTCCACGGCGGATGCTCTGGTCTTCTTCGAGAGCCTCGGCCGGCGGCTCACAGAGCGCGAAACGCTCATAGCCAGGCAAGTCCTGAAAGAAATCCGCGCCAGGTTGGGCTTCCTGAGTAATGTGGGGTTGGACTACCTTACTCTTGATCGGGAGGCAGGCAGTCTTTCGGGTGGTGAGGCTCAAAGGATAAGGTTGGCCACCCAGATCGGATCTAGCTTGGTGGGCGTACTCTACATTCTGGACGAGCCGTCCATCGGGCTGCACCAGCGCGATAACGCGCGGTTGATCGCTACGTTGAAAGAACTGCGCGACCTGGGCAACACCCTCATCGTGGTGGAGCACGACGAGGAGACCATTAGGTCGGCTGACTATGTCATCGATATAGGTCCGGGCGCGGGCGCCCATGGCGGCGAAGTGATTGCCGCCGGCACTGTCGGCGAAGTTGAGAGTAATCCTGCTTCCATAACAGGGCAGTATCTTTCCGGCGCCAGAAGTATTCCTGTGCCGCCTGTACGAAGAGAGCCCAACGGGAAGTCGGTGGTAAGCAAGGGCGATCGCGAGCACAACTTCAAGTTGTTGGATGTGTCGATACCTTTGGGGTTGTTCGTGTGTGTGACGGGCGTCTCCGGATCTGGGAAGAGCACCTTGATCAATGAGATACTCCACGCGCGACTGGCGCGCGACCTGAACAGGGCGTATGCCAGGCCGGGCGCTCACGACAGCATACTGGGCACTGAGTACCTGGACAAAGTGATCGGCATCGACCAGTCGCCGATAGGGCGGACGCCAAGGTCCAATCCGGCCACCTACACTGGTGTATTCGACCTCATCAGGGATGTGTATGCGCGGACGACCGAGGCCAGGGCAAAAGGTTACAGGCCCGGCAGGTTCAGTTTCAACGTTAAGGGCGGCAGATGTGAGGCGTGCCGAGGCGACGGCATCATCAAGATAGAAATGCATTTCCTTCCGGACGTGTACGTTCCGTGCGAGGTATGCAGGGGCGCACGGTACAATAGAGAGACCCTGGACGTGAAGTACAAGTCCAAGAGCATTGCAGACGTGCTCGCCATGAAGGTCGAGGAGGCGCTGGAGTTCTTCAGCAACATCCCCAGGATCCAGCGTAAGCTGCAGACTCTCTACGATGTCGGCCTCGGCTACATCCAGCTTGGCCAACCGGCCACGACCCTTTCGGGCGGCGAAGCTCAGCGCGTGAAACTCGCCACCGAGCTGTCGCGGCGCACTAACGGAAAGACATTGTACATACTGGACGAGCCCACCACTGGGCTGCACTTTGCGGACGTCGGCAAGCTTCTGGAGGTACTACAAAAACTGGTGGACGGCGGCGATACTGTGCTTGTGATCGAGCACAACCTGGATGTCATCAAGACTGCCGACTACATCATAGACCTCGGCCCTGAAGGCGGCGACAAGGGCGGACGCCTGGTGGCCGAGGGCACTCCGGAGCAGGTTGCGGCCATGCCGGCGTCGTACACTGGCCAATTCCTGGCCAGGATTCTGCGGGCTGAAGCCAAATCCGAGCACGGGCTGGAGGCGATGACTGGTGTCGTTGGATGACACCCTTGCGGGCCTTCCCGCGTCTCCAGGAGTCTACTTGATGAAGGATGACACGGGGCAGGTCATCTACGTGGGCAAGGCCATAAACCTCAGAAGCCGAGTCCGGTCTTACTTTCAGTCATCTCGCGGCCATTCGCCCAAAGTCCAGCGAATGGTAGAGTGCATCGCGGACATAGACTACTTCGTCACCGGCTCGGAGCTGGAGGCCCTTATACTCGAGTGCAACCTGATCAAGAAGCACAGGCCGCACTACAACGTCAGGCTGCGCGACGACAAGACCTACCCATTCATCAGGGTGACAGTGAACGATCCTTACCCCAGGGTCTTCATGACGCGAACCGTCGTGAGGGACGGTTCACGTTACTTCGGTCCCTACACCGACGTCCCCGCCGTACGCGAGACGCTCCGGATGCTCAAGACGCTCTTTCCGCTCAGGCAGTGCTCACAGAGGCTTGACGCGGACACCCCCGCGCGTCGCCCCTGCCTCAACTTCCACATCCGGCGCTGCCTCGGGCCATGTAGCGGGCAGGTGGAACCCGGTCTTTACCGCGAGATGGTCGAGGAAGTCGTGCTCTTCCTGGAGGGAAGGCAAGTTGATCTGATTGAGAGCCTGCGCCGGCGCATGGAGGCCGCGGCGGGCGGCCTCGATTTTGAACAGGCCGCTCGGCTCCGCGACCAGATGCGCGCCGTGGAGAAGGTCGTCGAAAGGCAGAGGATAGTCTCTGATGCCGGCGCCGACCAGGATGTCATAGCGTTCGCCACTGACCCATGGGGCGCGTGTGTGCGCGTGGTGTTCGTCCGCGATGGCAAGATCGTGGGCAGTGAGCACTTCATGTTGGGCGGCGCCGACGGGGCGGACGACGCCGAGATGCTGTCGGCATTCATCAAGGAATACTACTCAGAGGATTCTGTGGTCCCCCGGGAACTGCTTCTGCAGGCAACGATAGACGATGCTGACATCCAGGAAAAGTGGCTGGCCGGCCGACGCGGGGGCGCGGTGTCGATCAAGACGCCGCAGCGGGGCGCCCGGCGCAAGCTAGTGGAACTGGCCGCCGAGAATGCCCGGGAGTACCTCGCGCGGGCGCGCGCGGCAGAGCAGAGCGAGATGCGGACACGCATGGACGGCCTGGCCGAACTTGCGGCATACCTGAAGCTCGACGCGCCTCCCCCCAGGATCGAGTGTTATGATATATCCAATCTGCAGGGTACGGATGCAGTGGGAT
>CAYZHL010000253.1:0-338 GCA_964478095.1 uncultured Clostridia bacterium
CTCCTTTTCCAGAAGGCCGAGGCAGCGTTGATCGAAGAGAAAAGCACCAAGCTGTTTGGGCTCACCAGGCTGCTCGACTTGCACCTTGAGGGCGACTATGATGGCGTGTTGCTCTCCGCGGGCGGGCCGAAAGCGGTACTCGCGCCCGAATCCGAAAGGATACGCATCCTGAATGAACGCCTTGCGCCTTTCACTGATCAGCTTGCTGCTGCCTTCCCCGGGGTTGGTGTGGGCTATTACTCGCGTGACTTGCGAGCCATCCTCACATACGGCCCCAGCCGCGATTTTGCTTCGAAAATCGGCACAGATCTGGGCCTTGACCACCTCGGATGGCAGGC
>CAYZHL010000253.1:449-4202 GCA_964478095.1 uncultured Clostridia bacterium
CCATGGCCACCGGCAAGGAGACAGTCGCGGTCGGCTCCATGGTGCGGGGCGAAATCATGAACTGCATGCGCCCACTGATCCGCCGGGGCAGAGCAATAGGGTTCGTGTGGGCTAACGAGGCGCTGGAAGACATCTACGCCCAGATCCAGGTGGGCGCAGGCAAGCTGTTTTTCTCTCCGGAGATCGAGCCTCTCTTGGGTCTCACGGGAATACTGCTCTTTGCGTCCAAAATGCTTCTGCTTGGCAAATCGCCTTCAGGCAGCACTCCTGCAGCGATGGACTCGCCTTCCCGCGGTTCACAGATGGCGCACAGGGTGGAACAGCTCAAGTGCTATCTCGAGCTGTTCCTCAACACGCTCAGCCTGGCGGTCATACTGTCCGACTCCGACGGCCGCATAGCCTTCGTGTCCAGAGGAATACAGGACATCCTGGGCGAGGCTCCCGAGTCCTTCGTGTCGTGCGACATCCGCAGCGTCCTGCAACGTATAGGCATAAACCCCCGCACTGCGCTAGACGAATTCGCTGATGGATCTCTCAACCGGTTCGTAAATGTCACGATCAAGACCCGCGATGGAGAACGGCCCATAACCATGGTATCGACTCGAGCTGAGTGGCCTGCGTCCGCGCCGGCCGAATCGGGCGAGTCCGGCGGCTGCGGCAATGACAGCCAGTTCGGCCACATCGTGATATTGGAGGATCTCAAGGAGGCTCAGGCCAACGAGGAAAGGCTGGAGCGGGCCGAGCGCCTGGCGGCAGTGGGCGAACTTGCCGCCGCCGTGGCCCACGAGATCAGAAACCCTCTGGCCGTACTGAAGGGCGCGGTCAGCCTGGTCCCGCGGCGGCTGGACGACCGGGAGTTTCTCGGGCAGTTCTCGCAGGTCGCCGCGGCGGAGATGGACAGAATCAACGCCACAGTCGAGTCTTTGCTCAGGTTCTCCCGGTACTCGCAGCCGAACATGGTCTCGACCGACATCAGACGCATAGCTGAGAAGGCGTGCAGCCTGATTTCGGAGTTCGGCAGAGAGACGGGCGTGAGCATCGAGTTCACGTGTCCCGCTGATGTGCCCGCGCTCTGCGCCGACGGCGACCATCTCACGCAGGCGCTGCTCAACCTGCTGCTCAACGGCATCCAGGCCATGCCGACAGGCGGCACGCTCGGAGTAGAAGTGAAATGGGTACCCGGCGCCCGCTATGTGCAGATCGCCGTGGCCGACTCGGGCACGGGAATCCCGCCTGGGCTGCGCGATCACGTGTTCGAGATGTTCTTCACCACAAAGGAAAGCGGCACAGGGCTCGGGCTGCCCCTTGTCCAGCGCATTGTATACAACCACCAAGGATTCGTGGAGTTCGAATCGGAGACGGGAAAGGGCACTACGTTTATCGTCCGGCTTCCAGTGATTGCTCAGAGCTGAGCTGACCAGACTGAGGTGAACGCCGTTGGCTCCTGAGAGAATACTCGTCGTAGATGATGAGCCCAACATGGCCTGGCTTTTCAGCCATGCCTTCGGAGGCGACTACGAGATCGTGGCAGCCTCCTCCGGAGAGCAGGCCCTCGAACTCCTTCGTTGCCTGGACATAGACCTGGTCATGCTGGACCTGCGCCTCCCGGGCGCAGACGGCATCGATACCCTCAGAGCCGCCCGAAAGCAAGGGTTCAGAGGGCCCGTTATCGTCATGACCGCCTATGGCGAAATCAAGACGGCAGTGGCTGCAATGAGACTCGGAGCGCACGACTACATCACCAAGCCTTTCGACATGGACGAGCTCAGACTGACTGTTTAGTCCTCGCTCCGGCTATCCGGCGACGCGGGCATGGCGTGTCGCGCGAGCCGGGTCCTCGAAGACGCAATCCATCTTCGCGACATGATCACTGTGTCTCCCGAGATGCGCAAGATATTCGAAATGGTGGAGAGAGTGTCGGAGAGCGATGCTTCCGTGCTGGTGCAGGGCGAAAGCGGCACGGGGAAGGAGCTCATGGCCAAGGCCATACACTATGCCTCGCCACGCAAGAACAAGCCTTTCGTGCCCGTAAACTGCGCTGCCCTCCCGGAGAACCTGATTGAGAGCGAGCTGTTCGGATATGAAGAAGGAGCGTTTTCCGGCGCCCGAAAGCGCAAGCCCGGCAGATTTGAGATCGCAGACGGAGGCACGATATTCCTAGACGAGGTGGGCGATCTTCCCCTGGCCATGCAGCCGAAGATCCTCCGCGCAGCAGAAGAGAAGGTCATCGAACGGCTGGGCGGCACACGCAGAATTCCGGTGGATGTCCGGGTAGTGTCGGCCAGCAACAGGGATCTCAGGCAGGAAGTCAAGGGAGGCAGGTTCCGACAGGATCTCTACTTCCGACTCGCCGTGATCACCGTGTCAATTCCCCCGCTCCGCGAGCGAAAAGAAGACATCCTCGTACTCGCGAACCACTTCCTGCAGGAGTTCTGCACGGACCTGGGCAGGCCGTCGCCTTCACTGAGCGACGCTACCGCGCGCGCCCTGCTGGCGCATGACTGGCCCGGAAACGTGCGTGAGCTCAAGAACGCCATGCAGCATCTGGCCTTACTGTGCGACAACAGCATTGTCGAGCCCCACAGCCTGCCCGGCTGGATTCTTCTGGCGGAGCCCTCGGAGCTTGGGGAAGACTTAGGCGATGATCCACTCAAAGCTCCGATTTCGCTTAAGGAATCGAAGCGTCGAGCTTTCACCGACACTGAGAAAAGGCGAATAGCCGACGCCCTCCATCTGTTCAACGGAAACCGCACCCGAGCCGCTGAATACCTCGGCATTTCCCGACGATCACTGCAACTTAAGATCAAACGTTACGGGCTGTAGCTGCCGTCCGCGCCTGCGCATACACTGCAAGCTGGGTACTGCCGGCTGCAGGTTGCCGGCTGCAGAGCGCCAGCTGTACACTGCCAGCCGCACACTGCCAGCCGCACACTGCCAGCCGCACACTGTCAGCTGCGAAACCGCTTGCGCACTGGACTGCGAAAAAGCGCAATACATTTCGCTCCATTTCGCTGAAGCTCCAGGCGAGACCACGACGCGCCGTCCTCAAGTCGCTGCTTAGAGCGTGTATCGACTGCCCTGCGCGCCCAGCACATTCCCGCGACAACCCTGGCACATGTCTTGCTACTACATATCTTGAGATTCCACCTAGATCTGACGGGGGTGTTAACATGATCCGGAAGATGGGCGAGTTCTTCACGAGAATAATGGAGAAGTACCTTCCCGATGCGTACCTGTTCGCGATAATCCTCACGTTCATCTCGTTCATCCTGGCGCTCGTCTTCACCAACGCAGGTTTCATGGGCACAATCAACGCGTGGTGGGGAGGAATCTGGGGCATACTCGCGTTCGCCATGCAGATGACCCTGATCCTGGTAACAGGGCACAGCCTGGCCCTCGCTCCGCCGGTCAAGAGGATGCTTGCCGGCATCGCGCGGATTGCCAATACGCCGGCTAAGGCCGTGTTCCTCGTAGCGCTTGTTGCCGGGATCTGCTCCTGGCTGCAGTGGGGGTTCGGCCTGATTGTAGGCGGCCTGCTTGCAGTCGAGATCGCCAAACGCGTGGAGGACGTGGACTATCCGCTGCTCATCGCCGCGGCGTACGCAGGTTTCCTCACATGGCACATGGGCATATCCGGTTCCACCCCTCTGACCATCGCGACTGCAGGCAACCCAGCCAACCACATTGAGAGACTGACCGGGAAGGTCATCCCCGTAACCCAGACCATGTTGGCCTCCTGGAACATCTGGCCGG
>CAYZHL010000254.1:0-4179 GCA_964478095.1 uncultured Clostridia bacterium
CCGCGGGGTACGTGGAGTTTGCCGAATCAATCGGCGACTTGCCAGTGAAGAACTGGTCGCGGCGCCACTGGCCAGAAGGGGCCAAGGCAGTGAGCGGGGCTAGTATTACCCAGCGAGCGTTGGGCAAAAGGTTCCACTGTGGGGCCTGCTTCGTATCATGCGGGCGAACCTTGAAGGATATGCCTACGCGGTTTGGCCCGCTGACAGGTGCCGGACCCGAATACGAGAGTGTGGCTTGCCTGGGGTCCAATTGCCAAGTGGACGATCTTGAGGCCGTGCTGCGAGCAAACGAGCTCTGCAACAGATATGGAATCGACACCATTTCCGCCGGATCCGCTATTGCATTTGCTATGGACGCTAGTGAGCGCGGCCTCATTTCCAGGCAACAGAGCGGCTATGAACTCTCTTGGGGAGATCCCACCGCTCTCATCGAGATGGTTAGGGAGATTGGCACTGGGCAGGGACTGGGAAGGCTCCTTGGCCGCGGAGTACGGCATGCCGCCGCTTCATTGGGCTGCGGCGCCGAGGAATTCGCCGTACACTGTAAAGGGCTAGAGTACCCCGGCCACGACCCACGTGCGTTCAACAGCTGCGCCCTGGGCTACGCAACATCAAACCGAGGCGCCTGTCATTTGCAGGCTATGTCACACACGTACGAGTCAGGGATATCGGATCCGATGTTCGGAATTGAAGATGGAGCCCGCTTCCGTGAAGGCCCTGGAAGGTTCGTGGCCAGAACTCAGGACTTGATGTGCCTGTTTGATTCGCTGAAGGTATGCAAGTTCATGGTGTTCGGAGGGGCCAACAGTGGGCACCTTCTGGAATGGTTCAATGCCGTCACTGGTTTCGACATGGAACCGAGTGAATTCATGAAGGCCGGCGAGAGGATCTTCAACTTGAAACGCCTCTACAACGTCAGATGTGGGGTACGAAGACAAGATGACACAATACCTGCCCTGATGCTCACCTCGTGGTCGGATCACGGCGAAAATGCGTCGATCAAGGGGTTCAGCACCATGCTCGATGACTACTATGTGGTACGAGGCTGGAACACGCAGGGCGTCCCCGGCGCTGAGAAGCTAAGCGAACTCCACATTGAAGGGGGCCTCTGAGTTGTCAGCCAAAGGCGACAGTGAAGCAAGCAACGCAATATCCGACCCAACCCCATCGAATGGGTGCAGGGCCACAGGCCCCTGGCCGCACGAAGTAGTGGGAGAAGCGTCAAGGTGCCTTCAGTGCCACAACGCGCCCTGCACCGCGGCTTGCCCAGCAGGCGTAGATGTGGCCGGGTTCATCAGAAGACTCCGTGCGAAGGACTTTGAAGGGGCTGCTGAGGTCATCGACTCGGCGAATCCGTTCGGTGAAATCTGCGGGAAGATCTGTCCAGCCGAAGAGCTATGCGAGGGCAGATGCACGCTTGCATCGAGCCTGGCCGGGCCAATCAGGATCCGGGAGTTGCAGGCCTTCGCCTCGCGCCGTTTCGACGATTCATCGCGAGACCAAGCTCCCCCGAGACCTACAGACAAGAGAGTGGCGGTAATCGGCGGAGGGCCTGCCGGTCTGTCATGCGCCAGGGGCCTGAGGAAGTACGGACACGGCGTCGTCATCTATGAGAAGAAGAGCCATCTCGGAGGCACCCCGTACTGGGCTATCCCCAATCATCGCCTTGAGTCGCAGATGCTAGATTGCGAAGTAGAACGCGTTCTTGGCTTGGGGGTGGAGGTAACGTACGGGTGCAACGTAGGGAGGACGATCTCTCTCCACTCACTGATGGACAGGTATGATGCGATATTCGTAGGCGCCGGTCTAGGCCCGGCCGAAAGACTCAGCCTTCCGGGGGCCGATCGCGAGGGTGTTGTCACTTTCGATGAATTCCTGCAATCGGCCAAGACCGGGGAACTCGACGCGACAGCGGCCAAGGGCGTGGTGGCAGTAGTGGGAGGCGGCAACACGGCTATCGACTGCGCCTGCGTCGCAAGCCAGTTGGGCGCTGAAAGAGCCGTTGTGATCTACCGAAGAGGTCCTCGAGAGATGCCCGCCTGGAAAGGCGAGATGTCGGACGCAATGCAGCGAGGAGTTGAGTTCCTGTGGCTCACATCTGTAACGGCGATCTCTGAGAGCCCGGAAGGCGGCATGTTGCTCACGCTGGCGAGAACTCGCTTGGCTGACCCTGATGACAGCGGCCGGAGAAAGCCCGTGCTTGTTCAAGGTTCGGAGTACACCATGCGAGTGGATCTTGTGGTCCAGGCCATAGGGCAGGCGCCAAACAGAAGCCTAATTGCTCAGCTACCAGTGGAATTTGCCGATGGGTGCCGCATTGCTATCGACCCAGCTACGGGCAGCACCAGTCGTCCCGGCATATTCGCCGGAGGCGACGCGGTGAATGGCGGGGCTACTGTGGTTCAGGCAGTGCTGGACGGTATGCGGGCAGCTGAGGGCATTCATAGATATCTTGTTCAAAGTAGATAGACGCGACTGGGAGTAGATGCTCCGATAGATACATATGTCAGGGGCGATCCCTATGCCTGTCATGGATACGCTCATAAAGGGGGCCACTGTTGTCCTGCCGCATGGGCCTGCCAGGGTAGGAGTGGGCATAGCAGATGGTGTGATCGTCGAAATCTGCGATGAGAAGTGGCTTCCGGACGCCAAGACCATCATCGACGGCGCCGGTAAGGTTTTGGCCCCGGGCTTTGTCGATTCACACGTTCACATACGTGGCGATCACCCGGAACGAGAGGATTTCGCATCAGGGTCCGCTGCAGCTGCCATGGGCGGGGTCACTACCATTCTGGAAATGCCGGTTGTCGTTCCACCGGTAGTCCGGGGCGAACTGCTTGAGCAGCGAGCTAGGGAGGCGGAGACGCAGTCGATCGTAGACTTCGGTCTATACGGCGGAGCAGGCGAGGACAATCTCGACGAGATCGGAGGGCTCGCTGAAGCGGGAGCCGTCGCCTTCAAGACCTTCCTGCACCCTGCTCCTGCAGGGCGTGAAGAGGAGTTCAGAGGCCTGACGGTGAGCAATAACGCCGCGCTATTCAGTGTGTTTGGGAGAGTATCGAAAACAGGGCTGATAGCGGCTGTTCACGCTGAAGACTATGAACTCTTGGAAAGCGCGGAATTTGCCCCCGGCACGGTTCTCAGCGGACTGGCCAGCTATGAGAAGCTGCGGCCGTCGATTGTTGAGGTGTCCGCGGCCGCGCGCGCGCTGTTCTTTGCGAGAAGGACTGGGGCACGCCTGATGCTTTGCCATGTGAGCGCTCCCGAAACCGTCGATATGGCTCTTCAGGCCAGGTATGCAGGTCAGGAAGTGCTGATCGAGACGTGTCCTCAGTACGTGTTGTTCTCCTCTGAGCGAATAGACTCACTAGGTCCGTTTGGCAAGGTGAAACCTCCGATCCGCGACGAAGCGACGAGGAATCGTCTTCACTCCTATATGGTGGAGGGGCGGTTCGATTTCATCGGCAGCGATCATGCTCCGTTCACCAGCGCGGAGAAGGAGAGATACGGCAACAATCTGGACGCTGCGCCGTCCGGCCTGCCGGGAATCGAGCTGACCTTGAGCTTGCTGCTGAATGAGGTCAGCCGCAAGTATATGGACATCTGCTCGGCTGTGAAGCTGTTTTCAGAGAACGCTGCCAAGGCCTTCAGGCTATATCCTCGAAAAGGGTGCATCGCGCCTGGAGCGGATGCCGATCTAGTACCGTTCGATCTGTCGAGGCAGCAGCACATAGGCCGAGATGCGCTTACCACACGCTCTAGGCATTCTGGGTTGATCTACGAAGGACTCGTGCTTACGGGAATGCCTGTCCTCACCATGGTCCGCGGCAGCATTGTCATGAGAGACGGAGTAGTGGTGGGCGAACCGGGCATTGGTCGGTTCGTGCGGCCGGTATTGGGAGCTCGGGATCGGCCTGACACAGAGAAGATCACGGGATAGGGAGTGTCTATACATGAGATTTGCAGGTCTTGTTATCGGCGTCCCAAAGGAGATCATGAAGGGCGAGCGCAGGGTATCCGCCGTTCCCGACACGGTCAAGAAGATGGTAGCGGAAGGCGCGAAGGTTCTCGTGGAGAAGGGCGCCGGAGAGGGCTCCTATTTCCATGACGATCAGTATTCGGCGGCCGGCGCCCAGCTCGTCGAGAGCGCTGCGGACGTGTTCGCCAAGGCGAATATCA
>CAYZHL010000255.1:0-4172 GCA_964478095.1 uncultured Clostridia bacterium
CAGGTACCGGAGACGCCTATTGCGCGGGGTTCGTCCATGCGCACCTACGCGATATTCCCGTTCTGGGCATCCGACCCAGCATTCCAGGGCAAGCAGTGGAAGAGCATCGAGTGGACTCTGTTCATACCCTTTGGCCCGGTGGACCAGTTCTCGCTCGACTACATGTAGGGTTGCCGGCGGGCCGCGGGATGGAAGATCGAACACGGAGGAAAGCGTTGCATTGATAAGTCTGAAGCAAGTCAAGCAGGATCCGGAAGTGGATGCGTTCATCAGGAGAGCCAGCCAAAATCTGGAGGCGATGGGATACACGGAGCATGGTTACCGCCATGTGAGCCTGGTATCCAACATCGCCCACAATGTTCTGGATCGGCTGGCGTATCCCGCGCGCTCCGCCGAACTGGCCGGGATTGCCGGATACCTGCACGACATCGGTAACGCGGTGTCCCGCGATCACCATGGGCAGAGCAGCGCGCTGATGGCCATGTCGATCCTTTTACGCATGGGGATGGATCCGGCGGAGGTCGCGCTGATCATGGCGGCCGTTGGCAACCATGAGGAGGAATACGGGCATCCGGTGAACGAGATCTCGGCGGCTGTGATACTGGCCGACAAGAGCGATGTGCACCGTACCCGCGTTCGGAAGAAGGACATCCCTACCATGGACATACACGACAGGGTATCCTACGCGGCCGAACGGTCTTTTCTGGATGTTGATGCCGAAAAACGGTTGATCACGCTCACGTTGACCATCGATACCGGCATCTGCCCTGTAATGGAGTACTTCGAGATCTTCTTGACCCGGATGACCATGTGCAGAAGGGCAGCGTCAGTCCTTGAGTGCGAGTTCAAGCTGGAGATAAACGGCGCATGCCTTCTCTAGGCGAGCGATTCGAGCAAAGCCCCAGCTAGCAGAATCAAACCCTCCGCGGCGTGCAATACTACTCTGGACATTGCACCGATGCGGAGGGGTTCGTTTTGCGGTCGTATGAGAGCCTCGTGAAACACGAAGGCAACTCAGCGTTGTTTGCTGCGATCGAGATATCTATCGTGTCTACTCTGGCAGGGCGCCCTGTGCATGTGCACGCCGAGGGGGTCAGAGGCACCGGCAAGACCACCATCATGCGGGCGGCCGCGGGCATCCTGCCGATGATAGAGAGAATCACCGGGTGTGATCACAACTGCAGGCCGTGGGCGCCGCATTGCCCCGACCACCGAAATGAGCTCCCCGCTCGTCTGCGCGAGATCGGCTCGGAATTCGTGCAGATGCCTTTCCTCGAGATTTCCCACTCAGCTCGGCTGGGAACGGTCGTGGGCAGCATAGACCTAGCGCGTGTGGTCGACCCAAACAACCCTCAAGCCGCGCTTCTTCTGGGCACCATACCGCGGGCGAACCGCGGCATCGTCTTCATCGACGAGATCAACAGGCTCGCGGATACCTCGCCTGAGCTTACGGATGTGCTTCTCGACACCATGGGAACCAAGCCCGGCAGGGTGCAGATAGAGGAAGCCGGCCTGCCGGTCGTGTCGCTTCCGCTGGAGGCGGGCGTGTGGGCAGCATCCAACCCCGATGAAGACCCCGGCCCGCTTGAGGATGTTCGGCGTCAGCTGTCGGACCGGTTCGACCTCTCGGTCGAAGTGGGACGGGCGTGTGAACCCGGCATGATCCGCAGGATCCTTGAGTGCGACGACTTCGACGCTCCGCGCCGAGCGCCGGAGGTTCCGGCGACCGGGTGCTGGCCGGGCCGCATGGCGGCTGCCGCGTTGCTTGTGCCGCGGGTGCTCTTCCCCGATGAGATGGTGGAACTGCTTGCAAGCATCTACGTAGACTTCGACATCGAAAGCATCCGCGCGATAGAAGCCGCCAGGACGGCCGCGCGCTGCAGGGCTGCATTGGCCGGCAGGAGTCGCGCCTCTATCGAGGACCTGAGAGCGGTGCTCGGCATGGTGCTGCGCCACCGCGTAGAAGTGGCAGCCCTTGCCAACATCCTCAGGTACGTCGATGCTATGCAGGAGAAGTCGGTTCACGGCAGAAGTGTCGGCGCCGCCATGCCCGGATACCCAGGAGGGCCCGGCGCTCCCGTACACCGAGACTCACCGGGAGCGGACGAGACGCGACTGGGCTGCGATGGCGCCCCAGACCGGGCCGACCGTGAGGGCGCCCGCGACCGCGACCAGAGCGGCGAGGGCAGCGGCGTCGATGTGGACCAGGCTTCTGCGCATGGGGGAGCGGGGCTTCGCGCCATTCTGCACAGGCTCTTCGAGCACATACGCGCTGAACAGCACGGTGGCTCGTGTAGGCCGGAGCGCGCAGGCCGATTGGACTCGGGGGGCCTGGGCGGTTACCCAGGCGACTCATCAGGCGGCCCTGAGGGAGGCTATGCAGGCGGGGTCGGGGCAACCGCCGGCTCGTTCGGTCGACGCAGCGCAGGCGCAGGCGCAAGTGCAGGGTCAGGCGCCGGGGCCGGGACCGACTCCGGGCGCGCGTCGGAAAGCGCGGTCACGGAGGTCTGTCCTCCCGGTATTGCGCGACCCATCGTCCAGGTCGGGCCAAAGGTCGTATTCGCCGAGGAAGACCTGATTTGAAGCCGGACGAGCTTGAGGCGTTTGCCGCCGAGGTCAACGGCCGGCTTGATCGTGGGCTGGGAGTGCGAGTGGGCGAGACCGCCCTGGTGTCGCGCCGAGTGCACGTAATCGATCCGACTCGTCCATATGAAGCCCAGGTGAAGTGCCTCGCCGATGCGGGACAGGTCTTCTACCGCCGGAGTGTCGCCGGTGAGGTGGTTCATGTCGACATATTCCATTCCCTGGCCGATGTCAGCCATTACGCGATCGCTCAGGCGTCCAGGAGGGCCGTCGACGAGTTCTTGCAGGAAGCACGCTGGGCGTCGTGTGCGTCGACTGCTTTGGCGGACTTCATCGACGTACAGACTGCTACGGGCGGAGGCAGGGCTACGGGCAGCCTGAAGTACGGTCGGAAATCCTCCCTTCAGACGGCTCACAGAGGACATGTGCACCTGGCGGCGCTCATGCCGCGTGAGGCTGCGGGATTGCTCTACTACCTAGTGCGCGATGCGGAGCAGGTAATACAGCGGCAGGGGGCGGAACTGAGGCGGCTGGACCGGATCGTGAATGATGCCAACCCCGGGGGAACTCCGGTCGATCTGTCCCCCTATTCGTGTCCTACAGACTCGCTCCTGCAGGAGCATGCTCCGCCGGCCAAGGTCACTGACGACTGCGCCATGATGAAGGACGCACTCGACGCGGCGGCGGACTTCGGGTCTGTGTCGAGCCTGGCCAGCTTTCTGGAGTGTGTAGCAGCTGCGCGCAGGCGAGAGAACCCTTACGCCCTCCTCGAACGCGAATACGGGGATGCCGAGGCCATGCTCGCCCGACTGCGCACGCTGGACATATTGAGCGGCGACGGGGCCTGCCTGGCATTGACCGACAAGGGAAGGCAAATGGCCTTGTTCCTTCGACGGTTCGCACGGGAGATGGAGACACAGATGCGCAAGGTGATCCGGCGGAGCGGGCGGCCACGCATCACTCCTCTCGACAAGAGCGACTTCACACGGGGCAAGGTCCGAGGCGCGTCTGTGAGAGAGTCGCGCACTATTATGAAGGCTGAGGACGCCGATTTCAGGGGAGCCGTGTCCGTGCCCGGCACCATCGGCGAGTGGGCTGTTCGATGTTCGCAGCAGGGGCGACGGGGACCTATTGAGCCGTGCGATATCCGCATTGAACAGGCGCAGAGACGCGCGAGGGTGGATGTGTGCCTTCTGATTGACGCCAGCGCCAGCATGGCGGGGAAGCGCATTCAGGCCGCAAAGCACCTAGCCAGATACACCTTCCTCACATGCCGCGACCGTGTGAGTGTGCTGACGTTCCAGGATCGGGTCGTCACGCCTCATGTCATACGCGCTCGTTCACACCGAGCTTTGGAGCAAGGCCTGTCCCGAGTGAGACCGGCCGGGCTCACACCCCTAGCTGCAGGCATCGTGGAGGCCGTGAGACTCCTGGGAGCGAGTCATCACGCCCCGTCCATGCTAGTGCTGTTGACGGACGGGATACCTACGATGAACCAGTGGACCGGAGATCCTGCGCGGGACGCTCTCACGGCGGCCGAGCAGATCGCGCAGAACAACATACCCTTTACGTGCATCGGGCTGGCTCCA
>CAYZHL010000256.1:0-350 GCA_964478095.1 uncultured Clostridia bacterium
TTTCACCCCGTTATCATCGCGTAAAGATAAAAAGCGCCAAGCCCGGCCAGCAGACCGGCAACTCCGCCAAGCACTCCCCCGGTTGTGACGCCTGTGGCCGCACTCGGGCCTATGCCCATCGTCGCGGCGCCCCCACCCCGATCGCCTCGCCCCTGGCCCTGGCCCTGCCCCTGCGCGCCATCCCCCTTGGCCACTAGGGATATGTGGTTATTGTCGAAGCCCGAGTTGCGCAGCTCGCGAATGCAGGACTCAGCAGAATCGCGCGACGAGAACGTACCGATTATCTTTGACATGACTCGACCTCCTTAGAAGCTGGAAAGCTTGGACACTACAGCTAGTGTACCCAGGAG
>CAYZHL010000256.1:360-3807 GCA_964478095.1 uncultured Clostridia bacterium
CCTGCGCACCACGCGCGCCCGGCTGATCAAGGTCCGGGCCGGCCACGTCATCGCCCATGGTCATCCGCCCTTCGGCTACCGGGTCGTCGAACAGGATGGGCGCCGGCAGTTCGCCATCGTCGCAGACGAGGCCGCCACGGTCCGCCGACGCGGTGGCGGAACGCCTCGCCGCGCTCGCCCCCGCCGACCTGATCCCTAACCCTCATGAACTCCACAATCAGCCTGTCTAGCCGATCTGCAATAGCGTATGTGCCTTCCTTACCAAGAGTGGACTCCTCGCACAGCACTGCATGGCGCAGTTCGCCTCTGAGCTCTTCTATCTCCCTCTTGAGCTGGGCAATCCTGCCGCCTATCTCTTCATTCATTCCCGGGCACCTCCCCGGTTGACACGCCTGTGCTACCGAAACCCCCCTCGCCGCGCCCGGTAGTGTCGAGCGATTCGACTTCTACTAGGTCCGCTCGGGTCGTGGGGGCAATCACAAGCTGTGCAACCCTGTCTCCGTGGCTGATAGTGTACAGCTCGGAGCCGAGGTTTATGAGGATCACACAGACTTCGCCCCTGTAGTCCGAGTCAATCGTGCCGGGTGTGTTCAAGACGGTAACGCCATGCCTGGCGGCAAGCCCGCTTCTCGGCCTGACCTGCCCTTCGAAACCCCTAGGGATCGCGAGTCGCAGCCCGGTCGGTATGAGAGCCCGCTCGCCCGGCGAAAGCTTAACATCCTGGGTCAAGCAGGCCTCGAGATCAAAACCGGACGCCTGCTCGCTCATGTAGCACGGCATGCCTGGACGGGGACAGGTCGATACTCGCGATACCTCCACCCGCACGCCCCCTGCTTTGCAGCCCTCGCCCGCGGGCCTCGAGACCTCCGGCGCACCTTGCATCATGCCCTGGTACGACCCCATTCGTAGTTCACCTTCTCCTCTGCCAGCCTATCACTTCCGGGCCCATACGTTTCGTTATCCATTCGCCCTCTTACGTCGAAGTCCTGCGGATCACCGCGAAATACAACGTGCGCCGCACAGCGTAGCCAAGAAGACCCATTCACCCTTCTATTTGCTTGAAGGTAAACGTGAAGCGGCAGCGAAATCCCATCTCAGCTGCGCTACGGCAGACGTAATATCATCCGGGACACTGTGGAAGGGAGGGTACCAGGTGCAGCCGAACACGACAGTCACAGCTTTGGTTGTTCTCCTGTACATTGCAAGCTCCATAACAGGCATGCGCGCCAGTAAACCGGGCTCCCAGGTACTTGAGCCTCCCGGTGTCCACGAAAAAGTACCCACCCCCCAAACACAAAGCAATGCACCTAAGGATCTTGCAGGCCGTAGCGCAGCTGTATCCGACAATGCGAACGTGCGGTCAGGCCCCGGCACCCAGTACTCCAAGGTGTGCGTACTTGTCAAGAACACCCATGTACGCCTGGTAGGAGAGGTGAATGGGTGGTACCAGGTAGCCTTGCCCCGGGGCGGCTACGGATGGATAGCTGGTCCGCTGCTTCAGACTGCCCCGTCAATCGGGGGCCCGATGCAGCCCAGGCACGATGTAGTAGGGTACTACACGGTCAACTACCCGGGGGATAGATCGTCCTATGACGTTGTTCATGCCTATTCCGACGCGCTCACGGCGATCGCTCCGTTCTCCTTCGCTGTGGACGGGTCGGGCAACGTCCAGGGAGATCACAGCACTGAGGCAATGACTCTGGCCACGTCGAAAGGGCTGGCCAATCTGGCGCTCATACACAACCTGACCGGGCAGTCTTTTGACAAAGGCCAGATATCGGCCATGCTCAACTCGCGCGCCGCGCGGCAACGAGCGGTCAGCGACATCCTCGAAGTCGTAAAGACGCACGGCTACTCAGGAGTCAACATCGACTTCGAGAATGTGCCCCCTGCCGACCGGGCGGAGCTGACTCAGTTTATGAAGGAACTCCGCGCCGCGTTGGCGCCGTCGGGCTACAGGGTGACCATGTCCGTGCCGGCCAAGCACAAGGACGCTCCCACATCTGCATGGGTAGGAGCCTTCGACTATTACGAGCTGGGCCGCGTATGCGATCAGGTAATGATCATGACATACGATGAACACACGTCGGGCACCCGGCCAGGACCCATCGCCTCTCTGCCGTGGGTAGAGAAGGTGATTAAGTACGCTGCTACGCAGATGCCCAAGCGGAAGATCCTGCTCGGTGTGGCGGCATACGGCTACGATTGGAACACCAGCACCAACCGGGCAAGGGCTGTAACATACCAGCAGGCCGTGGCGAATGCGGCCAAGCACGGCAAGAAGATACAGTGGGACGCGGAAGCGGCGACGCCCCACTATCGATATAGGTCTGGAAGTGTCGCGCGCGAAGTGTGGTTTGAGAGCACTGACAGCCTCAAGGCAAAGCTGAAGTTGGTGGAGAAGTATGGCCTTGGCGGGATAGCCATCTGGCGGCTAGGCCAGGAGGACGCGGGTTACTGGGATCTGATCCAAAAGGAGTTGCTCCGGTGAGCCGGCCCAACCAGATGTCATCCCCTGTCATGGGCGGGCTCACCCAAGCGCAGCAGCTCTGATACTGTGACAGCTCGATAGCCCTGCTGCGATAGGTTGGCCAGAATGGATGGAAGGGCTTTCGCTGTAGGTTCGGTGGGATGGACCAGTATGATGTTTCCGCCGGCGAGTTTTCTTAGGGCGCGGTCGGCCACCACGTCCGGCGCCGGTCTTTGCCAGTCAATGGTGTCAACAGTCCACATTATTGTAGTGTAGCCCAGGCGCGCCGCCACTTTGCATACCCGCTGGTTAACCTCTCCGTAGGGCGGAGCGAACAGACGCGTACGCACTCCAGTCAATTCGCGTAGAAGCGTCTCGTTCCGTTCAATCAAGTCAGTGAGATCGGTCTCGCCAAGACGTGCAGGATTAGGGTGATCCCAGCCGTGGTTGGCGATCTCATGCCCGGCGGACGCAAGAGCCTGGACCAGTTCAGGGAATTTCTTCGCCCATGTGCCAGTGATAAAGAACGAGCAATGCGCGTCCGTATCGGCAAGCACCTGCACGATCTCGGGGAGCCATTCCTCACCCCAGGCCACATTGAACGCTAAAGCCACCGCACGCTCAGAAGTGACCACCCGGTACACGGGCGCAAGCATGGCAGCTGTGACTTGGGGCAGAACCTGCTTAGTCGTCACGTCAACGCTGGCCCCCTGCGGCGCCGCCATCACTGCTGTCACTGTCCGATCTACATCAACCTCTACGCCCGGCTCTTCCGGCACCACCTCACCCGTCTCCGAGTGGTATATCGCCTCTCGGGGCGTCCGCTCGACGCGGGGGGCTAGGCCGAGCACGACCTGGCGCACTTCGTCGGCAAACAGCCCGCCCACCGCGACGCCGCTCAAGGTCACACCCGGCCTCACGCCATTCGTCATCCGTTTCAACCTGGGCATACTCATCGCCACGCACGCAGACACAAC
>CAYZHL010000256.1:3906-4155 GCA_964478095.1 uncultured Clostridia bacterium
CACAGTCCGCCGCTTGACCGTTACGATGATCATGTCCTCTCCTCCCTGCCCCCCTTGCTCCGGATTCACCGTGGCCCCGGCGAGTCCGCCGCCGGCCGGCCCTCCGGCGTCTCACGTATGCCCGTACCGGGTACGGGCTTCCTAGGCCCCACAGAGCGCTGCTCGCCCGTGCTTCGGTCTATGTAGGTCTCGCCGTCAAGCAGTAGTCCCGACACGGGCAACATCGCATAGCCCTCTGTCTTGAGGTCG
>CAYZHL010000257.1:0-4115 GCA_964478095.1 uncultured Clostridia bacterium
GCCACAACTGCGCCGGCTGCAACTCGTTCACCGCTCTCCACGACGAAGTGGATCACGCCGCTGATCGGGGTGGCCCGGGTTCGCTCATCACGAACGATCACTGCATCGCCTGGAAAGGACACCTCGATACAACCCGAATATGCATGGGCTGTCCCAGACGACCTCATGGTGATCATAGGGCGGACGGCCGCGAAGAGGGAGTATGAGAGCACTGCCGCCACAACCACGGCCGCAGCTTTCGCAAAACGTTTCTGAGCACGCTGCGCAGGAGTGTGCTCCTCAAGCCTCGGGCGTTTTCGCCTAGGAGTAGTCCACATACCTGTCTCTGCCCTTCGCTCTTTTCGGACGCATGGCACACGGCACAAACATTCGCGCTTGCCTGACCACCATTATACCACGGCAGGCTTTCGCGCGCTCTTGGCGGTATTGGCCGTGTTGGCGGTATTGGCGCGTTCGGACGCAAGCTCGCCCGGTGGAAGAGTGTGATTCGGCGTTTGTGGGCAACCAATGTGGGAATGAACACTTTGGACTCGACAGCGGACAACGCATATGCGCCGTACGCTGCACCACCTATTGTCCATTTTGTCGACACATCCCCGAAAATGCGTCCATAGAATCGACACCTATATTTTGCTATAGTCCTTGGAATTGTCGGCCACGACTTTCCTACTGCCAGGCTTCGCTTCGTCCATGCCCGAGACCGCACGTACCCATGGGGATGGGTTCGTTTCACTTCGGGTTTGGTTGGCAATGGACGGGACAAGGCATTGCGCGCTATGGATTGCGTATGGCGTTCTTGTGCGCCTTGGGCGGTCTTGGGCGCCCTGTTCGTCTTTGACCAGGTTGCCGCAAAAACCGTGCAGACTCGTTACAGGCCGCTGGCCCGTCTCCTAAACGCGATTTTGCTGGACCTGCACAAGGCCGCTTTCGCCAACAGTAGGCACCACCGGCGCCGACGGATTTGCCCGCCGGCACCCGTACGGGCTTCGCACGGGCTCCGCCTACACCGTGTGTGTCGGCGGTTTCGACTTGGTACACATGCCCGTCGTAGCCGACCGTTCTGATCACCGATAGTACTCCGAAGGGCCTGAATACTGGGGCTTCGCCGATAGGACGGGCGCTTTTGCCCAAAGCGGGCTGTTCAAACGCCATTATTGCGTCTCCTGTACCTATGTCCCTGGCAGGCACGACCATGTCCTCCACACCACGCTTGACCGCGATCCTGTGGTCGCCGGTCAATGCGATCTGCCCCGAACGCGTGCGAACGCAGAGCAGTTCCTCGCCTTCCCATAGGCGCCTTCGGCTGACGGATGTCAGCTCCACCCAGCCTTCGCGGCCGAGCACCTTCACGTTGTCGAGGGCGGGGCAGGCCGGTTCATCGTTGAGCATGGCGTTGAAATAGGCCAGTGTAACCCGCTTGATCTCGCCTGCGGAGTCTTTGATGAGTAGTGCCGTATTCTCTGGCAAGCAACTGTGCATGAAGCATCCCCTCCAGCAGGCGCAGTATAGCATCATGCGGCCCGGCTTTCAAGGCTAATCGGCGCTAATCGGCGCTAATCGGCGCTATCGTTATGCGTCTCGGATATTGTCCCCCCTCGAAGGCAACTGAAGCCATTGGTTGCGGCATGCAGACTCCAGCCCTATGGGCTCGCTAGTGCGCTGCTGAAAGCGATCTCAGTCGATGACCTGTTTACGGACGCTTTCCAAGTGCGTTCCGGGCCTAGCTCGGTGTGTAGCCGCCCGCGCCGGTGAGCTCGGAGTCGTCCACCAAGACAACGTCCTTGCCGACTTTCTTGATGTTCTCCCAGTCGATCACGAGTTCGCCGCCGCGCCCCAGAAAGCCCAGGATCCTGCCGCCTCCGGGGATCACGAAGCTAATGACTCTGCCAGTATCCATGTCGATCTCGAGGTCGAATATGTAGCCAAGTCGTTTTCCGTCATTGACGCTGACGACCTCCTTGACGCGGAGTTCGGAAGCTCGGAGAATCATTGAGCCACCTCCTGCAGGAGATGATGAACCTTCACATTATATGCAGGAGAAGGCGGATGAGTGCAGTCTCACAGCAAGAGCCGCGGCGCAAGCTGGGGCAGGACGCAGTCTTACCTGCTGTGCGCCTGCTGGAGCTGGGGCCACTTCAGAATGCGGCAGGCCCAGGCGGGTATTTCCCAGGTGAGTTGTGCGAGCGTCAGGGGTCGGGCGTGCACCGCGAGTTCGAATGTGAGAAGCCGATCGACGGGACCCTCGCGCAGGCCCGATGAATGGTAGGCGCCGGTGGTCGTCGCGATCTCCAGGACACGAGCTCTCTCCAGGTCCACCAGGCACAGGGGCGGGAACAGTACACACCACCAGTTGGCGCCCGATGCCGGCCCGATTGCCACCTTCAGGGCAAGGTAGTCTCCGGCCGGCAGTGAGGTGTTCCCGTACGAGACGCTCGGAAAAGGAAAAGTGTCCAGAGCGGCTCGCACTGGGTGCGAACTGCCGCTCCTTGCCACCGCTTCTGCTGCTGCTGCCTCTATCAGGGGTAGATTCGTCCGAAGGATTCGCGCTGCCTGATTCGCGTCGTCCGCCGACTGCAGAAGCTTGCCCGTCTCCTCAAGGACCCTGTCGCGCACAGCGAATTTCAGGCGCTGGCTTTGAGAATCATCCCCCGGCGCGACAACATGCAGTCGGATGAGGTTCCCTGAGTTGTAGGCGGGCGTTGCTTCGTCGGAGGCTCTGGCTCCGGATGGGCGGGCAGTCGCGGCCACGAAGGCTATGAAGGCCAGCGCCAGTATGGCGGCACACGTGACTACCCTAACAGCGATTTCGTGTTTGATGGCGTAACCCTCCTCTACATCGAAGCCCTCATCTGCTTGAGAGCGGCCTTTTCCAGCCTGGACACTTGCGCCTGCGAAATCCCGATCTCATCGGCCACCTCCATCTGAGTTCTGCCCTCGAAGAACCGAAGTTTCAGTATCAGGCGCTCGCGCGCGGGCAGCCTGAGCATGGCTTCCTTGATCGATATGCCTTCAAGCCAGTTGACGTCGAGGTTCTTGTCGTCGGACACCTGGTCCATCACGTAGATGGGGTCGCCCCCGTCGTGGTATATCGGTTCGAAGAGAGATATCGGTTCCTGTATAGCGTCCAGGGCGTACACTACCTCCTCGCGCGGAAGGCCCAGCGCGGCGGCGATCTCGGTCACCGTGGGCTCTCGGGAGGTATCGGCGACAAGCCTGTCGCGGACCTGCAGTGCCCGGTAGGCGATGTCGCGCAGAGATCGCGACACCCTGATTGGGTTATTGTCCCTGAGGTATCTTCGGATCTCGCCGATTATCATGGGGACTGCGTATGTGGAGAACTTCACGTTCTGCCCCAGGTCGAAGTTGTCGATGGCTTTGATCAGGCCGATACAGCCCACCTGGAATAGGTCGTCAACGTATTCGCCTCGGTTGGTGAAGCGCTGAATGACCGACAAGACCAATCGAAGGTTGCTGTATATCAGCCTGTCGCGGGCTTCCTCATCGCCGTCCCGCACGGCCTCCAAAAGCTCCCTTATCTTCGCGCTCGACAGCACCGGAAGTTTCGAAGTGTTGACGCCGCAGATCTCAACTTTGTTCAGCGCCATTTCGGAACAACCCCACAATCTGAACTTCGTATCGCCGGTCTTCCAATAAGAGTATTGCTCCGATGCTCAAGGTTTATTCTGTTGCACTTGTTCGAATTGAGCGTCAACATGTCGGCCGTCGAAATAATGGAGCGCCCGGTCGCGGGTTATACCGGCCGGGCGCGACTTGGGCACGTGCCATCGTCCGTTGCAGTTGCTGCAGGTATCGTGTCACTCGGCCCTGACTATCTGATGCCTCAGCTTTATCAGGATCCTCTTTTCCAGCCTGGATATGTATGATTGTGAGATTCCCAGCAAGTCGGCTACCTCCTTCTGAGTCCTCTCCGACCCGCCTGTGAAGCCGAATCTCAGCTCCATTATGCGTTTCTCTCTGCCGGTCAGGGCGGCTAGAGCCTCGCCAAGCAGGGCGCGATCTACTTCTTCCTCGATGGCCTGGTATATCAGATCATCGTCGGTGCCGTACACGTCTGAAAGCAGGAGCTCATTACCATCCCAGTCTACGTTGAGGGG
>CAYZHL010000258.1:0-4081 GCA_964478095.1 uncultured Clostridia bacterium
CGAAGCTGGAGAAGATCTGAACTATCTCCGTCTGCGGCGTGATAGGATACGCGGCTACCACATCCGGGTTGATCTGGCGCATCCCTTCGGCGACGGCCTCATTGCCCGTCTTCGCAACTCTAATGCTCATTCCTGCTCCTCCTTCCTACTTCGTCTCGCCCTCTTTGCCCTGGGCTTCATCGTCCAAGAGCATTGTGAGGGCTTTGTTTCCGCGCTTGCCGGGGCAAACCTGGGCACATACGCCGCACCCCTTGCAGTAGCGGTAATCGATTCCCCGGAACTTGCCGTCCTCGACCTGGATAGACATGTCAGGGCAGTAGATCCAGCAGAACAGGCAGTTGATGCAGTTTTCCGGTACATGGACCGGGCGATAGGTTCTCCATCCGCCCGTCTCATACTTGGCAGCGCAGCCAGGCTCCAGGATCCGACCCGCCTTGGGCACGTCCTTCCAGCCTGCGTCTTTCGGCACTGACATTATTGAGCCACCTCCTGGTAGGCCCGTCGTATCGCCTCGATGTTCTTATCGACGATCTCAGGGCGCAGTTTCTTTGCAAGCTTGACCCTGGTGTCGGCGATCAGCTCATCGAGGGTCAGCAGTCCTGTAGCAGCCACGAGCGCTCCCATCATGGGAGTATTGGGAATAGGCCGCCCGATTGTGTCGATGGATATCTGTGTAGCGTCAAGCGTGTACACGCTCACCTTGTCGGCTTCCAGCTTCAGCTTCCTGCGGATTTCCGCGGCAGATAGCGGTGTATTGACAAGGTAGATCCCATCGTCGGGGACCCCGGACTTCACATCTACTGTGGACATGAGTGTGGGGTCAAGTACTATGACGATTTTCGGGCGTTCTACGTGGCTGTGAACTGTAATTGACTCATCGCTGATTCTGTTGAACGCCTGCATGGGCGCGCCCATGCGCTCCGGGCCGTATTCAGGAAAAGCCTGTGCATGCCTTCCTGTGGAGATGACCGCTTCGGCAAGTACCAAAGCAGCCGTCTTCGCTCCCTGCCCGGCGCGTCCATGCCAGCGGATTTCTAGGAGCTTGGCCATGATGTTTCTCCCCCTTCGTTCTGTTGGCCGCACATGACTGACCCAGACCAAATGGGATCAGCCTGTACAGCTATATGGATCATGCCGCGGAAGTCCGCGGCATGGATCATCTATCGATTATGCCGTGACACACCTCACAGCACGCCTGCCGCTATCCGATTGCGGCGACAAGCTCGGAGTAAAGCGGAAAACCGGCCACGAGCTCTTCCACCTGCCGCGACACTTGGGCCAATGCATCGGGAGATCCGATGTGCCGGAGCGTCCCGTCGATCAGCGATGCAATCACTCGCATCTGGGGCTCCTTCATGCCACGCGTGGTGACGGCTGGAGTGCCGATCCTGACGCCGCTTGTTATGAAGGGCTTCTCGGGGTCGAAGGGGACTGTATTCTTGTTGACAGTGATGCCCACCGAATCCAGTGCCTCTTCGGCGATCTTACCCGTAATGCCTGTTCCGCGCAGATCCATCAGCATCAGGTGGTTATCGGTGCCGCCGGAGACTAGTTTCCATCCATGCTCCATCAGCGCATCGGCGAGCGCTCGGGCATTGACGATTATCTGCTTCTGATACTCTGCGAACTCAGGCTTCAGGGCTTCGCCGAACGCGACTGCCTTGGCGGCGATCACATGCATCAGCGGCCCGCCTTGTGTGCCCGGGAAGACTGCCGAGTCGATCTTCTTCGCCCACTCAGCGGTGCACAGTATCATGCCGCCCCGTGGTCCGCGCAGGGTCTTGTGAGTAGTTGTGGTCACAAAATCCGCATGCGGAACAGGGTCAGGATGAAGGCCGGCAGCAACTAGCCCTGCGATGTGGGCCATGTCTACCATGAGAAGCGCGCCCACGCTCTTGGCGATCTTGCCGATTCTTTCGAAATCGATGATCCTCGGGTACGCGCTGGCCCCAGCCACAATCATCTTGGGTGCATGCTCGTGGGCAAGCCTCTCCAGCTCATCATAGTCGATCCGCTGATCGTCGGACCTGACGCCGTACGGAATGAACCTGAAGTACTTGCCCGACAAGTTCAGATGCATTCCGTGGGTCAAATGTCCCCCGTGTGTCAGGTTCATGCCGAGTACAACATCGCCAGGCGTTAGTGCCGCAAAGTAGACCGCAGTGTTGGCTTGGGCCCCCGAATGCGGCTGAACATTCGCATGATCGGCGCCGAAGAGCTTCTTCGCCCGCTCAATGGCCAGGTTCTCAGCTACATCAACGTACTCGCACCCGCCGTAGTATCTCTTGCCCGGGTACCCTTCAGCGTACTTGTTTGTCAGCGGCGTGCCGAGAGCCTCAAGGACCGCTCTGCTCACGAAGTTCTCCGACGCAATTAACTCAATCTTCGCATTCTGCCTGCGAATCTCATCGAAAATCGCGCGCGCCAGTTCGGGGTCCTCCCGCCTGACATGATCAAACATTGCCTTACCAGCCCCTACTCTGTATCTTCTCTGCATCGCTCATTGAAGAAGCATCGATTCCCCGCATCGCCTCGCCCAAGCCTTTCGATACCCGCGCGAGCACCCCCGGGTCATTGTAGTGAGCGACCGCCTGAACGACGGCTTCCGCTCTTGCCTGGGGATTCTCCGATTTGAATATGCCGGAGCCTACGAACACGCCGTCCGCTCCGAGCTGCATCATGAGTGCCGCGTCAGCCGGTGTGGCAACTCCTCCCGCGGCGAAGTTGGCAACAGGTAGCCTACCTTCACGCGCCACCCACACAACGAGGTCGTAGGGAGCCCCCATGTCCTTTGCGGCAGTCATCAGCTCTTCCCGGGGCATGCTGTGGAGCCGCCGGATATCCTCGTTAACCTGCCTCATATGTCGCACTGCTTCGACTATGTCGCCCGTTCCCGCCTCGCCCTTGGTGCGCATCATCGCAGCGCCCTCGCCGATGCGGCGCAGTGCTTCTCCCAGATTTCGGCATCCACACACGAATGGAGTCTTGAAGCCATGCTTCTCAATGTGGAATCTCTCATCGGCAGGCGTCAAGACCTCGCTCTCATCAATGCAATCGGCGCCCAAAGCCTCGAGCACCTGCGCCTCAACGAAGTGCCCGATGCGCGCCTTGGCCATGACAGGTATGCGCACCGCATTCTTAATTGCCTCTACGATAACCGGGTCAGCCATTCTGGCGACACCGCCGGTTGCACGAATGTCAGCGGGAACACGCTCGAGGGCCATAACAGCGACAGCGCCTGCGCCTTCAGCGATTTTAGCCTGCTCCGGCGTTGTGACATCCATGATCACTCCGCCCTTGAGCCTGTTAATGAAGTCCACCTTGACCGCGTAGTTGCTATCCTCCAAAGTATGCATATTCATAAGACGACAACCTCCCAAGCGCCGAAATCCAACATTAATTCTACTACACTGCCGCTGCACGCACAACCTCAGCCAGAAACCCGAATGCGGACCTGAGTCTTCCTGAGTGGCTTGGCGATGCGACGACCTACGCATGCCAGTCTGTACACAAATCAATGGACTCCTCTACACGCGGCGAGGAGCCCATTGCCCGAAAAGATCAGTAATGCGATTGTCACTCCTCAGGGTTGGGCGCTCCCACCGGGCACACCTCGTTGCAGGTGCCACAATCGATGCACTTATCGGGATCAATTACGTAGATATCGCCCTCGCTGATGGCGTCAGTGGGGCACTCGGGTTTGCACGCCCCGCAGGCAATGCACTCATCGTTGATCTTGTACGCCATTTTAGGCCCTCCTTCCGAGGCATAATACCTGCCCTATTGTACACGATGAAATCACGCTTAACAATGGCTTTTTGTTGCATGATTCTTGGCCTTGGACGAAAAGCCCGGCGGAAGCAACGCCCCCGCCGGAGAAAGCGAGATAAAGACTGATTGGTGGACCCGACGCGGATCGAACGCGCGACCTCTAGAGTGCGATTCTAGCGCTCTCCCAGCTGAGCTACGGGCCCATCGAACCTGCGGCAACTGTTATGTTACCACACCAGATGGCGCGCGTCAATCGAGTTTGAGGGCAAGCAGCTTGGCCGCGGGCCTGTCAAGGAAGACGGTCACGTCC
>CAYZHL010000259.1:0-300 GCA_964478095.1 uncultured Clostridia bacterium
CTTAAGGAGAGGATTCTCGCAGGCGGGCGGCAGATGTACCTTACCGACTGGGGCAGCGCCTACTTCGACCCGTTCGATCTGGCAGTGCCCAAACTCAGAACTGGTGATCGCGGCAATTACTCCTTCTACAGCAATCCTCGTTTTGATGCGGCGCTTGATGCAGCCCTAGGGAGCAACGACAGTGAAGTGAGGCGCCGTGCCTACTTCGAGGCGCAGGAGATCCTGCGAAAAGACGCGCCATGGGTATTCGGCTACTCCCTGCTCGAGACTGAGGCTGCCCGAGCAGATGTGCTTGACTGG
>CAYZHL010000259.1:310-4065 GCA_964478095.1 uncultured Clostridia bacterium
AGGCGGACCGGATACTGACACTGGATCCTGCGACCTACCGTGACCGATGGACTGAGACGGTGATCAGGAACATGTTCGATGGGCTCGTCACGCGCACAGTGGATGGTCGAGTTGTTCCGGAAATCGCGGAAGACTGGAAGGCCATATCGGATACTGAGTACATCTTCAAGATCCGCGCTGGGATTGAGTTCCATAACGGCGATACGCTCACTGCCGACGATGTAGTCTTCAGCTTCGATCGCGTGATCCGAGACGGTGCTATCGGAGGCAGAACCTCGCCCCGGAAAGGGCTCTTGGGCCCGCTGACTAGCGTAGAAAAGGTCGATGATCACACAGTCAGGCTTAAGCTGGCATCGCCCTTCCCAGTCCTGCTCCAGGCGCTAGTGCATGTACAGGTAGTCCCCAGGAACTACTTAATGCGAGTGGGGGATGACGAGTTCGCCCGTAGGCCTGTTGGCTGCGGCCCATTCAAGTTCGTCGAAGGACGCCTGGATGACAAGGTGGTAATGGACCGGTTCGACGGCTACTACGGGGGATCGCCCGACCTGCCGCCGGTGGGTCCGGCCCGTGTGAAGCGAGTGATATTCCGCATGATGCCCGACCCTACTGTGCGGGTTGCCGCGCTCAAGACCGGTGAGGTGCACATTATCCAGTCGGTGCCCGCACACCTGGCTGCGAGCCTTGGCCGCGACCGCAACCTTCAAGTGAAGACGGCTGAAGGGACTCGCGTGTACTGCATCGAGATGAACTGCGCACGGCCGCCCTTCGACGACGTGCGAGTACGCATGGCCATGAACCATGCAATAGACTGGGACACTATCCTCAAGACGATACACGTTGGCGGGGCCGCCAGGCTTTCCACGGCCTTTCTGCCCAGCGGATTCGGGTACAACACCGAACTGGCGCCGTACAGTTACGATCCGGGCAAGGCCCGCTCGCTTCTGGCCGAAGCAGGGTACAGTGGTAGATGATACGCCTCAGCCGGTTGCAGGTCAGGATCATCGAGCGAACAGCGGCCACGATTCCGTTGGCGCTGGCCGTAGCGGTGGCGGCGTTCGTGCTGATGCGGGCAATCCCGGGCGACCCTGTTGACATCATGATGGGGGAGGGGGCCAGCTCGTCAGGTGAGGAGGTGGCCGCCCTCCGGACCCAGCTGGGGCTGGATGAGCCGATTCACCGGCAACTGTCCGGCTATCTGAAGGGGCTCTTCAGAGGTGATCTGGGGTACTCGATAATCCGGTCGCGCCCGGTGGCAGAGATGATATGGGAAGCGCTGCCTGCCACCATTGAGCTTGCCGTGTATGCTATGCTGTTCGCTCTGGCTCTGGGCATTCCCGTAGGAGTGGCGGCGGCGCTCAAACACAACACGGTGTTTGACAGAGTGAGCATGGCCATGTCATTCATCGGCGTGTCGCTGCCTGCGTTCTGGCTCGGCATAGTGGCCATTCTCGTATTCGCAATGACCCTGGGCTGGGCGCCCACATCTGGGCGCATACCGTATGGGCTGGAGCCTCGTCACATCACAGGTCTGCTGACGCTGGATGCATTGCTGACAGGCAACATGCCCGCGCTTGGCAGCGCGTTGCGACATCTGTGCCTTCCCGCGATCACACTGGGGCTGGGTGTTGCGGCCGTGGTCGCCAGGGTCACGCGCTCCAGCATGCTCGATGTGCTGGGATCAGACTACGTGTTGTTTGCGAGAGCTAAGGGCGTGCCTGAGTCGGCGGTCACCATTCGCCACGCTTTGCGAAATGCCATGATTCCCACGGTGACCCTGGTCGGACTGCAGTTCGGTTCGCTCCTAGGAGGGAACATGATTGTAGAGACTGTATTCGGCTGGCCCGGTCTGGGGAGGGTTGTCGTTGATGCGGTGTTTGCTCGAGACTACCCCGTGGTGCAGGCGTCTGTGATGGTGTACGCTCTCACATTTGTGCTGATCAACCTGGTTACCGACGTCATATACACAGCTTTGGACCCCAAAATGGCGCTGCAATGACCCCGGTGATCTTGAGTGTATGGAGGTGAGGCCGGATGACGCAGGCTTCATTGCAGACAGATGAGCTATACCAGGGCGTGCTGACGCGCTCTGCCGACATGCCGGAAACAGAAAGCAGGGAGAGTAGAACTCGCAGGGCAGGTATGGGCCTTTGGCCCCGGCTGATGTCGCACCGCGGGGGCAGGCTGGGCTTGATCATAGTGCTGGCCTACGTCGCGATGGCCGCGACTGCCCCTCTGTTGGCGCCCTATCCGCCGGGCGCAGTCAACCTGGCGAGGAGGTTGGCTCCTCCCGCAATCGGAATGGGTAACCTGCTCGGCGCCGATCAGCTGGGTCGCGACATCCTGTCGCGCATAATGCACGGCGCCAGAGTTTCGATGCTTGTAGGCCTGGCGTCTGTACTCATATCAGCTGCGTTTGGCGTTGGACTGGGCATGGTCGCCGGCTACTACGGCGGCGCACTCGACCGCGCACTTGCCCGGTTCACCGAGCTGCTGCTGGCATTTCCCTACTTGATCTTCGTAATTGGGGCGATGTCGGTCATGGGCCCCGGTTTTTGGAATCTAGTGTGGGCTCTGAGCTTCAAGGGATGGGTGGAATTCTACAGGCTGTCGCGCGCCTTGGTCATGTCCGAGAAGAACCGCGAATACGTAGAAGCGGCGCGCGTGCTGGGCAGGTCCGACGGCGCAATCTGCGTACTGGAGATACTCCCCAACATCGTCAGCTCCATCCTGGTGCTGGGCACTCTGCGTATGGGCAACATGATTGTCATGGAGTCGTCTCTCAGCTTCCTGGGCCTCGGCATTCCGCCGCGCATGCCGGCGTGGGGATCCATGATAAACGACGGGCGGCGCTATATGCTGACATCACCCTGGGTCGCTACACTCCCAGGGCTCGCGCTGGCGCTGCTGGTGCTGGGGATAAACCTTCTTGGAGAGGGGCTGCGCGATGTCCTGGACCCCAAGATGATGGAGGGATGATGTCCGTCATGGCATGTGGCACGATATCCGACGCACTGCTTGACGTGCGCGATCTGCACACGGTGTATCCTTGTGCCCGGGGGCAAGTGCGGGCCGTGCGAGGGGCGAGCCTCGCTGTGGCGCCCCGGGAGGTGCTGGGAATCGTGGGCGAATCGGGCTGCGGCAAGAGCGCGCTCATGCTATCGATCATGCGGTTGCTGCCCCGGCCGGGGCGCACCGTGGGCGGCACGGTGCGGCTCCGCGGTATCGACTTGCTCGGGCTGTCGCGGGGCGAGATGCGGCAGGTGCGCGGCAGAGAGATCGCCATGGTGTTCCAGGACCCCATGACTACGCTGAACCCGGCACACCGGGTTGGCGATCAGATCACTGAGTCGTTGCGAGTGCACAGGATGATGCCGTCCGGCGCAGGCGAGTCCCAGCCAGGAAGGGCCTGCCCGCGATCGCGCCTGTGGCAGGCAAGAAGGGCTCGCGAAGAAGAGCGTGATTACGTAATCGAGCTGATGAGGCGGGTGGGCATACCATCGCCTGATCACCGTCACCTCGAGTATCCTCACCAGTTCAGCGGAGGCATGCAGCAGAGGATCATGATAGCTATTGCCCTCGCGTGCAAGCCGCGCTTGCTTCTGGCCGATGAGCCCACTACAGCGCTGGACGTGACTGTACAGGCGCAAGTACTCGAGCTGATGGAAGACATAAACCGCGAGATGAGCACTGCCATAGTGATAGTCACCCACGATCTGGCGCTGGCCGGCGACTTCTGCGATAATGTTGCGGTGATG
>CAYZHL010000260.1:0-4049 GCA_964478095.1 uncultured Clostridia bacterium
ACGGAAATCCGCGAATCACCAATCCTCCGGCTTTCGGCAGGGACCCCGCGCCCACCTGGTCGTGGCAGGCCAGCACACCGGGAGGCGGGGCGAGCATCGCTAAGTACCACGTCCGGGTGAAGCAGGACAGTCACGACTGGGTAGATGCCGTACCGGCGATTGTGAGTGTGCCCAACGCCAGCTGGTCGCCGTCTCCTGCCTTCTCCGCGGATGGGATCTACCAGATCGCGGTGCAGGCAGAGGACGGCGACGGCGTCAAGTCAGAGTGGGCCGTCAGCTCCACCTACGTGCTCGACACCACCCCTCCCGACGTGGCGCTGAGCGTTCCGGACGTAGGGCTTGAAACCAACGATGCCAACATCGTGTTCAGAGGCACGGCAGAGGATCCGCCATGGGGCATAGCAGCAGTGCACTGGACGGTCACCGATCCCAGCGGCAATCCGGTTGCAGGCTCCGCCCAGTTCACTGAGCCTAACGCCGCCTTTACGCCATCTTCTGCGTTGAGCATTCAGGGCATATACACGGTTCGCCTATTCGCCGAAGACCGGGCAGGAAACACGGCTACGGCTGAGCGTAGCTTTAGGCTGGACACTATTGCCCCGACGATGACTCAGTACGAGCTGCTTACTGCGAAGAGTCGCATGCTCCATGGCGATCTATACATATCCGATACGCAACCGAGGATCCGAGTCGTGGCCAGTGACGGCTCGAGCGGATCAGGTTTCAATGTAGACGGGCGACTCGAAATCGAGGTCTTCTCAGATGGCGTTGTTCCCGAGCGCGTGGAGGGGACAGTATTGAGGATCCCCGCTCGGCCCACGCTCAACGCCGAGGCATGGACCGCGGTGTGGTCTCCTTCGGGCGCCATGCCCTCCGGGCGATACTATCCGTGGATCACCATCATCGACGATGCAGGCAATAAGCTGGAGCGCGGCGGGCCCGCTTACAGGTTCGTGATCGACGCCGATTCACCGGAGATCACCGGCGATTCGTCAGTTGGGAAAACCAACACCGGAAACGGGCGGCGTTTCACGAACAGTCGCCGTCCATTGATCACGTGGCCCGCGGCTTCTGACCCCAACCTGTGGAGCGGCTTCCCCGGGGTGGAGCTGCCCGGCGCCGGCGTAGCCGGCTATCAGCTCGAGATATGGACGAAGCTGGAAGGGCAGAGCAAGCCCGAGGGCACGAAGGTACATACCGCACCCGGCGTGATCGACCCGTGGGCCGATCTGATGCCGATCACCCCCACAGAGGGTCCTGTTGAGCAGCACACACCTGCGACCGAGCTGAACGGCCTCAAGGATGGAGTATCCTACGGCGCCTGGATCCTTGTGCGCGACAGAGTGGGCAACATGCCCCAGGTGGGCGCTGAACCCGAATGGGTTGATCCACCATTCGTATTCGACTCATCCCCGCCAAGCCTGCCGGGAGTTCCGACCGTGGTCGACGCAGTTGGTGGGCGCATAGGCACGGGAAGGCCCACTATCAGATGGACGCATGCTACGGATGAGAGGTTGGGTGTGACCCAATCCGGCGTAGACGGCTATGAAGTCAGGATAAGGCATGCCGGGGCTACAAGCTGGGATGTGTTGACCACTTTCGTAGACCTTGACCCCGATGAAGACGTAGATTGCGTAGGCGCCGACAGCCGGTTTGAGGGCGACTTCGACTGGGTCGTGCCGCAGCTTCTGGCGAACGGCCGTTATGAACTTGTCCTGAGAGCGAGAGATGTTGCAGGAAACGTTTCAGCCAAACCGACTGAGCCGTCGACCGAAGCATGGACCGATCCGCTGTTTTTCACGGTAGACACTACTCCCCTGACCGCGCCGCAGGCTCCGTACACCCAGAGCCCCACGAACAACCGGCGACCCGAGTGGACATGGCCAGCTGTCGCGGGCGCAGTCAGCTATGGGGTCTATCTTGATGGGGCGTGGCAGGTGGATGTGGCGCCCGAGGCGCCTGGGGCTCCGCTCACATGGGCTCCCGCCGAAGGCGCAGAGCTCACCGAGGGCAGGTGTTACCTGCAGGTCACAGCGGTCAACGATCTGGGGAACGAGAGCGAGAAATCGGCCCCTGGCTATGTTGTTGTCGACCTGACCCCGCCCGACGCTCCGGTTATGCAGGCACTGCCCGAATTCATGAACACGTACGAAGTCCTGTTCCAGTGGGTCGCGGGGGCCGATGCGGTCAGCTACGAGATGGAATACCGCGTAGGCGAGGCCGATTCTGAGATCGTGCCTGCGGACGTGGCGCAGTACGAGCTCAGTACATTGCTCGTGGCCGACGGCGCTGCTATTTGGGGCCGGGCCAGAGCGTATGATGCCGCCGGGAACGTGAGCGGATGGGCGTCGCCGGCTGCCCGCACAATCATCGACCGGGCTTGCCCTACAGTGAATGCTGTTGTGATTCCCGACACACCCACTACGAATCCCAGGCCTACATGGGCTTGGATAGGCGATGACGGCGAGTTGGGCTCAGGAGTGTCGCACTACATAGTGACTCTGGACTCCGCCGGGCCGTTCGAAACCGTCGAGGCGAGTTTCACGCCCGCCTCCGATTTGGCCGACGGCATACACGTCTTGAGAGTCAAGGGCACGGACAGAGTCGGTAACATCGGCGCGGCGCTCGTATTCCAGGGCGTAGTAGTCGACACGCTACCCCCCGCAGCGCCCGCTATCGAGCCCATCGCGAAGGGCTACAACGCCAGCCCGCTGGCGCTGAGATGGAACGCCGTATCGGACGGCGGCAACGCCGTCGCCTACGTGCTCCAGTGGGCCAAGGACGCGGGGTTCAGCGGAGCCCATGACATCGCCGTCGATGCCGAAGCGGGAACCGAGCACGCATTCGAGTTCACAGGCCTAGGCAGGGGCGAGGGCGAATACTGGTTCCGGGTGAAGACGATCTCCACGGTGAACGGAAGCACGACTCCGCCACAGACCAAGGAGAGCGGATGGTCGGCGGCAGTGTCCACTATCTATGACGTAACCGGCCCTGCTGCTCCGGAGCTGACTCTCGCAACTCCAAGCCCGACGAACGAGTCGCCCCAAACGTGGAATTGGACCGCTCCTGCCGGCGCGACGGGCTACAAAGTGAGCGTAGGCGGCGGCGAGTGGATCGATGTGCAGGACACGCGCACCTACCAGACTACTTTCGATACGACTGGAACCCATGCGTTTGCGGTAAAAGCTTACGACTGGCTGGGGAACGATGGGGAAGCTGCAGCAGGTAGCGTGGAGGTGGATGTAACCGCCCCCGACGCGCCTGGGGGCCTTGCCCTCGTTTCTGAGAGTGTCGTGATCGATGACAAGCGTCACACGGCCGACAACACACCCAACATCAAGTGGGATCCGTCGTCAAGCGCGGTGGAATACCGAGTGGAAGCAGACGGTCAGGCCTGGATTCACACGACTGACGTCGTGTATGAGTTCACCGAAGGTCTTGAAGATGGTGAACACGCTGTGAGAGTATCGGCTGCGGACGCGCTCGGCAATTGGAGCCAATACTCGGATAGGCTCGTCTTCGTCGTCGATACCAAACCACCGTTGCCGCCTGGGACGCCGAGCGCCGCCACCCCAATCAACCATGGAAGTCCCGTGTGGTCATGGGCAGCGGCCGAAGGCGCGGTCAGGTATCGCGTCTTTGAGGACGAGGTTGACCGGGGTTTTGTTGCAGACCCAACGTACGAGTCTTCCGGCCTATCGGAAGGCGCTCATTACCTTCAGGTCACCGCGCTCGACATACTGGGTAACGAGAGCGCCAAATCGGCCCCTGGCTGTGTAGTTGTCGACCTGACCCCGCCCGAGGCTCCGGTCATGCGGGCACTGCCCAGGTTCACGAACAAGAGCGAGGTGCTGTTCCAGTGGGAGGCTGAAGCCGACGCGGTTAGGTTCGTGCTGCGATACGTCGTTGGTGACGAAGATCATACGGAAGTGCCTGTGGGAGTGAAGAGGTACGCCCTAGGTATATCCGAATTCGAGGACGGCATCACAATCCAGGCCATGGTCAGGGCCTTTGACACGGCGGGCAACGCCGGCAACTGGTCTGGCGCG
>CAYZHL010000261.1:0-4047 GCA_964478095.1 uncultured Clostridia bacterium
GCGGGGGCAAGTATACAGCGCCCGGCAGCAGTTCACGGTATCTGTTGCGCGACTGGTCCACACGGCGCACGGCGTCGAAAATCCGTCCATCCATGTCCGTCAGCACGATGTTACTGAGCCGCCCTGTGACCTCCGCGATGAGGAGCTTGTTCTGAGACGGGTCGGCATCGGCCCACCCCTCAACCTGAATGCTGAGAACCCGGTCCAGCCCCAGCTGGCGAACGGACACGATTCGTCCGCCTGTCAGGTGTTTGCGCAGAAGCATTGCGAAAGGAGTGGGCTCCGGGAGCGATGCCGGCGGGGCGGAGGTTAGGCACACGCGCGGCGCAGCCTGCGATGCCGACACCACCAGGCATTTTGCGCGCCCCCGGCCGGCGGCGATCACGACCGAGTCGCGGGACGCCGAATACACCCGGTCTATCCGGGCTCCCACAAGCTCGCTCCGAACCTCGGCCGCCGCTGCCGACAGCAGAAAACCATCTATCTGTAGCCCGCGCTTTTCCATACGTGTGCCTCCATTTGCCGAAATGCGCTGAGGGCGTGCCGTGTGCGCCCGTTGTTCGATGCTGTCGCGGTACGATACACGGACCGACACGGTCGTCGGCCGCTGCGTCCACGAAACATGGTATCACATCGCGAGGCCGACGACGCGCAGAAAAGCGATCGCTGCGCCGCGCAAGAGGACATGCGGGAAGTCGATGCTGCTCATGAACAACTTCCCATTTTCCCGGTTGACAATGGTTGAGTCGCAGCGTGGGATGTAAAAGGAATTAGACATTAAGTCTAGACGGTTTGACTTGATATCTAGCGATTTGGACTTAAAAGGAGCGTATTACCATGTCTTATAACAGTATAAGGACCATCGTCAGCACGGTTGCGGGGGTTATCCTGATTGCCGCCTACATCATCTATGCGCTTGGAACAAACTCACCCGCGCCGGAGAACTTGAAATCCTGGGCGACTGTTATGCTTGTCTTCATCGGCATTGGCGCTGCCGCGCTCATTATCATTCAAGTCCTTTTCCACATTGCGCTTGCGATAGGAATCGCGGTGCGAGAGCGGGAACACGACGGCAAGACCGTTGAGAGAATCATCTCATCCTCAATGGTCGAGGACGAAAGAGACAAGATAATCGGTTTGAGATCCTCTCATGTCGGGTACATCTGCGTCGGGACTGGTTTCATTGCCGCACTTGTGGCATTAGCCTCTGGAATGGCGTACGTGGTCGCGTTGCATGTTCTGTCCGGCGCGTTCGCCGTCGGTTCAATCATGGAGGGAATCGTAAGCGTTTACTATTATGAGAAAGGCGTTCGTAATGGCTAAGAGACTAATAATCACCAACAACATACGCAGACTTCGGTTTTTTGCTAACGAGATGACGCAACTCGAGCTGGCAGAGAGAGCGGGGGCTTCACGGCAGACAATCGTTGCTCTGGAAGCGGGCAGATACACCCCGTCATTGGAGATGGCGTTTAGGATTGCGGATGTCTTTGGCGTGCCGATTGGCGAAGTATTTGAGTGTAGATCAGAGGAGGAGAACTCATGAAAACCCAAAATGGAAAACTGGAGGACTTCCCGATGAACACAAGAGTGAAGCTGGCGGGGCTTTGGATAGTGCTGATGTTGCTGTACATCTATTGCGACATATACTCTCTCCATCGTCCCGGCTATATCAGTGAGATGATTGCCGGGTTCATAGGCCCATTTGAGGTCAGCCAGATGACGCTGGTGTTGTTTGGCATCCTAATGGCAGTACCGGCGCTGATGATTCTCGTGTGCTTATTCATAAGGAGAGCGGCAATCGCAAAGTGGATAAACGTTGTTGCAGGCGTTGTGTACACGATTGTCAACGTCGGCAACCTAGTGGGCGAATCGTGGGCGTACTATTGGCTGTACGGTGTCATCGAAATTGCCGTGACGGTCGGCGCTGTCGTTTTGGCGGTGAAATGGCCAAAAGAGGCAATCGTCAATGAATGATGACGTCAAATAGCACCCACATGGCAGTCTGCGCCTTGAAGGGTGTAGGCCCGGTCAGCGGGCTGCCGCTCGATGAGATGCCTCCGGAAGTGTTGGCGCGGGCCGCGGGGCTCCACATTGCGCCGGCTGCCCGCAGTACACAGGTGAATCCGCCTCGGCGCCGGCCACAATGAGCCTGACAGACTGTCGATCGAGCCACAGTTCCTGCTACCCCAGCCCGATGCGTGGGTGCTTGACGCTTACCTCTGTCGGGCAATGCCTACTGGCGCTCCTACCGCGCGATGCCTATGCGGTGCCCACATTCACGGAAAGGCCTGAGCCCAAGGGCTTGATCATGCTGACCCTTTGTCCCACGCCGTTCGGGCGGAGGACAGGCCGTCTGGCGAGGGCTGTGATGCGTAACAGGGCGGGACACGCCGCGCGTGGCATTAACGCCGCCACGGACCCATAGGTATATTGGACGAGACTTCTCTGCCGGGGCGGCAGGGGCGGAGGTGGTCGGCGAAATGTCGATGGAGCACGCGTGGCATTCGGTCACTCGGGGTGCGGTCGAGCGGGAACTAGAGACTTCGGCAGCGCGTGGGCTGGGCGCCCGGGACGCGCAGGCGAGGCAGGCTGCCTACGGGCCTAATGAGATACGGGCGGCTCGCGGCCCGTCTGTCCTGGCCATGCTGGCCGGACAGTTCCAGGACTTCATGGTGCTGGTGTTACTCGGGGCTACAGCGGTGTCGGCAGTGCTCGGCGAATACCGGGACGTGGTTGCGATACTGGCCATCGTAGTGATGAACGCGCTGCTCGGTTTCGTGCAGGAGTTTAGGGCCGAACGCGCCCTCGCTGCTCTACGGAGGCTGGCGGCGCCTAGGGCTACCGTGGTGCGCGATGGTCAGGCAATCCATGTCGACGCCGCTGAGCTAGTGCCGGGCGATGTCATCCATGTGGGGCCGGGAGATAGAGTCCCGGCAGACGCGCGTTTGGCGGAGTGTCATGGGGTGGAGGCCGACGAATCGGTGCTGACTGGGGAATCAAGGCCTTCGCGCAAAGACGCCGACTCCATCATGCGCGAGTCCGCTCCCGTGGCCGAGCGCCGCAACATGTTGCACGCCGGAACAGTGATCACGCGAGGGCGGGCGACGGCTGTCGTCGTAAGCACCGGAATGGACACGCAGATGGGGTTGATTGCCGGCATGATCAGCGGAGCGTCAGAGGGAGCCACTCCGTTGCAGCGACGATTGGCGCAGCTTGGGCGGTGGCTTGTTCTGGGTTGCCTGCTTATCTGCGCCGCCGTAGCTGCGCTGGGCGTGGCACGCGGCGAGTCGGTGCAGTCCATGTTCATGGCAGGCGTCAGCCTGGCTGTGGCGGCTATACCTGAGGGACTGCCCGCGATAGTCACCATCAGTCTGGCTCTGGGCGTTCAGAGGATGAGCGCCCGTCACGCAGTCATACGCCGCCTCTCGGCAGTCGAAACCCTTGGGTGCGCCACAGTCATCTGCGCCGACAAGACGGGCACACTCACGCGCAACGAAATGACAGTCGTTGCTGTGGACCTAATCGGCCGCCAACTGCACGTGACGGGCTCGGGGTACGCTCCGGAGGGCGAGTTTCGGGAGGTAGGCGGCACGGGCGCGATGCCTGTAGTCGCGCCGGCAGGCGCCGCGGTGGAAGGGCCGAGGCGTCCGGACGCTGGAGTGTCCGAGCGGCGGGTCGACGACCCTGCGTCGGATCCAGCCCTCCGCGATCTGCTGCTCTGCGCTGCCCTGTGCAATGACGCCGGCTTGACGCGGGAGCAATCGGGGCAAGCTGGGCCTGCAGAGGGCTCTGGTCGCCTGCCCACGCGACGGAGGGCCTGGGGAGTAGTAGGAGACCCAACCGAAGGCGCGCTCCTGGCCATGGCGCACAAGGGCGGATTGGGCGTAATGCGCCGTGTACGCGCTTTTGCTCGCGTTTCGGAAATCCCGTTCGAGCCCGAGCGGAGGATGATGGCCGTGGCATGCGAGGGGCCTGAGGGTGTGTTCACCTTTGTGAAAGGCGCGCCCCTGACGGTTCTGGAGCTGTGTGATAGCCGGTACGTGG
>CAYZHL010000262.1:0-2572 GCA_964478095.1 uncultured Clostridia bacterium
GGTAGAGTTGCGTCCTGTACTTATCCTTTCTTTCCATATCATCCACCCCTACTGCAGCATACTGTATTACAGCACATCAGTCAATGATCTGTCTCCCATGGGTCCAGTCGCAAGATCGCATACTGCGTTCGGGCTTGATCCGGCCCCCGGCAGCGTGCAGGAACTCTTGCACGGCGCCGCGAAACATGGATAGCAATCACCCTGGGAGCAGGCAGGAGGCATGGACAATGTGGCAAGACGCTGAACAGGTAATCGGGGCTCAGCTCGCCCCTGGCGAAACCGCCATATGGACTGGCAGGCCCAGGACCGGGCTGGTCTTTCGCCCGCATGACTTGCCAGTGGCCATCTTCAGCGCCATATGGCTGATGATGGCGATCTACATAACCGGCGCCGCCAGGTCCATGGGCAGAGGCATGACTCCGAGCGGGTTCAGGATCACGAGCAACCCCTTCACGGGTCGCCCCATGTTCATAGAGCCACTGGCCATATTCGATATCGTCGGGTTCCTCTTCATCGCAGTGGGGCTCTACTTGCTGGTAGGCCGGTTCTTCGTGGATGCGAGGATCCGAGGCAACACCTACTACGGCCTAACCGACAAGCGTGTGCTGATAGTCACCGGCTTCGTCGGGAACCGTTTCATCTCGATTCCATTGGAGCGCATTGGGGAGCTGAACGTCTCCCGCAGAGCCGACGGTTCGGGCACCATACGCTTCGGACGGACAGCTTATGTGGAAGATTGGCATAGCTCATCGCTGAACGACCATAGGCACTACGGCTACAGGCGCATCGAGCCGCCTTCATTCGAGCTGATCGACGATGTCCTTGCAGTCAGGGATCTCATTGTGCGGGCGCAGATGGAGAGGAACAGCTGAACAGAGTTCACTGCTCGATCACTTCAGCGTGACACGTTTTCGTAGCAGGCTGACCAACCAAGGCGCAGCAGGCCGGTGCTACAAGTACTGCTCAGCAAACTGGGATATGGCCAGTATCTCTGGACGTTCCACATCCAGTGCCAGGAGATCCTTGTCCCCTGTAATGAAAACATCCACATCTGCGATGATGGCAGAGGCAAGAATCGGGTAATCGCTCTTGTCCCGTATTCGCGGACAGATACTGGGGTCGACGTATCTCGGCGTGAGCACCATTTCGAAACTGAGTCTGTTCAGGAACGCCTCACACGCCGCCTTCTTGTGAGTGAACTTCATATCCATTACCATGCGCAGTTCATCTATGATCTGGCTGGAGAGCACGAGGGTATGTTCGTCCGAGACTCGCTCAGCCAAGGCTGCGAGTCGAGATGATCTGAGCAGCCCGGCAGATACGAGGATATTGGTGTCAAACATCACCCTCATGTCGTTCCCCCCAGAGCTTGCGGCGCGCCTCCCTCACCAGGTCAACGACATCCTGCTCACTGCCGACACCGGCTTTTTCGGCCTCGCCCATCATCTCTTTCTGGAACTCCGCGAAGGCAAGCCGGTTGGAGTTGACCAGAATCACATCGCTCCCCTTCTCCAGGAAGACAACCTTGTCGCCCTCCTTGAGCCCTAGCTTCCGGCGAATATCCACGGGGATGGTGACCTGCCCCTTGGAAGATATCCTGGCCATATCCACTTGCTAGCCCTCCTTCCCCTGCATCCTTTACTTCCCCTACCCATACTATAGACTGTACCCGTAACGATTTCAACCGTGCGGTTCGTGATCTCTTCGACACTGGGCTAGCTCCGGGAGTGAGGCCTGGCTTTGACACTACCACATCTCCAACAGCCACATCGATGTGAAATGGAGTGACGGTATTCCCGGCACGCCCAACCAGTTGCACCTTCACTGCAGTAGTCACCCTTTGAGCACAAAGCGCTCCCCGTATTGCGACACTGCGAGCCTTCTCAGAGACTCCTCCTGGCAGAACAACTGCAGCACCAGTTGGAAGCTTATCCCTGAACGTCGGGCCCTGCTTCTCAGCCTGTCGAGCACAGACTGGGATACGTTGCCCATCACAGCCACACCCCCACTGAGCTCGCGACCTTGCGCTGGATGCGAAACACTCTGGCGTAGTCCATGAGTCTGCCGAACGAAATGCACCTAGCTGTTGATGTTCCTGCTCACAGCGATGTGCCGCACGCCGGGCGTCCGGTCAGTATACCTGTGATAGCGAAGAGCGCTTTCCATGCACAGGATGGACTCAGGGATCAGCCGGCCGATGATCTCGAGATCATCCTTAGGCGGTCAGGGGAATACGAAGCCGTACACCTGTGGCGTATCTTCAAGCCGAATTGCGTGAGCCATGCGGTGGTCTGGTTGATGCATATGCACCGGGGGCTAACAGCAGAGCTTCTCGATTATGCCTATGGCTTCAGCATCCAGGTCTCTGGCCTTCAGAATAACGCTTGCCAGCTCCTTTCTGATTTGCGGATCGACGAAAGCTTCGTGCGCCTTCGGATTGCCGTTGCCCCCGACGAGGCCCCAAGCCTGCCACATCAGGTCATGCTCCCGCCTGAAGCGGTCAGCCGCCGCTAGCAAATCCGGCGCCGTCTTGGTTTGGGACTCAGCCATCATCTTCAGCAGTTCGCTCGCC
>CAYZHL010000262.1:2582-4040 GCA_964478095.1 uncultured Clostridia bacterium
AGTTGTGAATCTCATGCCGGCTCCGGAAAACACGTTCATCGTCAGTGAAGAAATCGGCGTCATTCGTCACCTGCTTGGCCCAGGCGTCATAGGCTGCCAAACCCGTGTGCTGCGTTCCTCCGCCCCATCTGTCACCTGGGTTCCGGGCAACCGAAACGGCCCAACGCAGTATCTCCGCGTTTCGGTCGGCCGGCTCGGGGCGGTCGACCTTGTCCTCAATGACTATGAGGCTCCAGGTGTCGGGGAACCAGTTGCGCTTGCGGTAGGTTCCGTCAGGTTCATGCTCGACGCCGTAGTTGAAAGGCGGCAAATCCTGGAAGTAGCTCCATCCGATGAGAACTTCGCCGCCTTCGTCGTATCCTGTGATGAGGCCGCATTCGGGCGGACCGACCACTCCGAAACTGAGGACAGGTCTGCCTGCCCTCAATGATTCTGTGATTTCATTGACAAACCGCGCTTCGTCGCCGGGGTTGCCCGACTTGTCGACGCCGCGAAAACCGTAGCCCACATGAGCGAAAGATCGTCGGATGATCTCAGTCGGGTCAGCCACGAACATCATGTCGGCGGCGTCCTGATACCATCCGGCCTTCCAGCGCAGGCCGAAGGCCATGCCCGACGCGCCGAGCAGTTCAATGTAGAGGTCATTGCGATGCCAGGTCTTGCCCTTCTCAGTGAAAGTTGTCCAGGAGTAGTCTTCGCCTATGAAGCGGAGGGCTGCCGCAAGACAACTCGGAAACGGGATGTCCTCTGGGGTCTGGTCGGAGCCGTTGTAGAACCCGACCCTCCCAACGCCGCGAAGCGCCAGGAGATCTTCGCATCTGGTCACTATCTTCACTCCTTCTGCGGTTCCGGAATTCGCCATGGGACCAGCTCCGCTCCCACGCCAATGTCTGCCGGCACTGCGAAGCATAGTTCGCCAAGCTCCGCCCCATTCCTCTGCGTCCGCTAAGCTACGCGCCCCGCAAATGGCGACTACCTCGAAGCATACTGCCGTGGCGATGTAGATCAACGCAGAGCTACACGTTACCCATATCCATGGATCGGCCCGGATACTAAGGCCGATCTGACATATCTTCTCAGGATGTGGGAGGTCTGGACGGCCAGGAGGAGCAGGTCGACCGAATCTAGGTTTTTCCGGTGGATTGGAGTCCGCCTGAGAGCCTTTCCCGGCGGCTGGCTCAGGAAACAGGATCGCGTTGAGGTTGCCCGCCTGACCATAGGCGAGGAGTTCAGGCGTTCGGGTATCACACTGGAGCAGTTGGGACAACTACTGGAAGAAGCGCGGGAGGAAGTGTTCCCTCGATATCTGAGAGACCACTACGACCATGAGTAGACCTACAGTCATGGTGGACACAAATGCCGTGAATCAGGGGTTTCCCGTGCGAGTCCCCCCGCCGCCCCGGGATCTCATATTCGAGCATTCACGCTGAAGTGTCGTGGGGCCGGCCCGAGGGGAGG
>CAYZHL010000263.1:0-221 GCA_964478095.1 uncultured Clostridia bacterium
CGCCATCGAGATCGCACACCGCACTCACCGAGTAGTAGTGGAGAATATCGTATTCTCCCTAGCAGTGAAAGCAGCAGTGCTAGCCCTGGGCGCCATGGGGATCGCCAGCATGTGGAGCGCCGTGTTCGCCGACGTCGGCGTTGCGCTCATCGCGGTGCTCAATGCCGCTCGAGCCTACGGCGGGCGAGGAGCGCTCTCCCCCGCCAAAAGCACGTGATCCA
>CAYZHL010000263.1:277-4004 GCA_964478095.1 uncultured Clostridia bacterium
GGCGCATGAGCCTGTGCGCTTCAGTGTGCGGCCGACCGCTTTTCGGCGTCATAGGAGCGCTTACGATCGCGGAGCGCCAGCGCGTGGTCTACCCGTGCGGCGCTCACGGCATCGAATTCGCGGAGCACTTCGAGAGCTTCCTCTGCCTCCTCGCGACGTCCGCAGGCATCGAGGGAGGTCACCAGGCCTACACTGGCGATGCTGTGCTCAGGTTCGTCATCGAGAGCCCGCGTGAGAAGGGGGATGGCCAGGTCCGGTCTGCCCAGAGCGACGCCATATAACGTGGCTAGCAGCACGCCCAGGTCGGCGTCGTTGGCCGCTTCCGCCTCCATTCCTTTCGCGCATTCGAAGGCGTCCTCGTCACGACCATCGCCCGCAAGGGCGAATGCGCGCCACACGCGAACATAGGGATCCTTGGCGCGGTCGGGGTCGACCATCATGGCGAAGTCGAACGCCCTTAGGGCCACATCCGGGTTTCGACCTCTTCCGGCTGGGCCATGGCTGATTCGTACAGTGCCGGTATTCCCTCTTCGAGCTCGCCTATCTCAAGCAGCGACGTGCCCAGGACGAGCAGGGCGTGCGCCTGGTCGGACTGGAGTTCAAGCGCTGCCCGGGCGATTTCGATGGCTTTGCGATACTCGCCGAAGCATGCCCACGAGTCGGCCACGTCCGCCAGATGCTCAGCGTTGCCCTCGGCGGCATCCAGAGCCCGCTTCATGACCCGCTCCATTTCGTCCTCTTCGCCGATCATCCACCACAGCCGGGCGATGATACGTAGGTTGGTAATGATCTCAGCCGTGCCAGCCTGGAACCGCAAGCCATCCGCCTCCTCTTGCAGCACCGCCTCAAGTGCGCTTTATGGCGATGCGAAAAGCATGATAGGACTCACAGGTCGGCTCGAATTGGCGCCAACGCAAGACTACCATGGACAGCGCTGTAAAGGTATCGCCCATTCGGGCGATATTTCGGTCTCTTGCCTTGCCGGGCGTCCGGCCATGCAGTACGATGGTCGTGACGTGTTCAGGGCTCGCCCAGTCGTGCCCGATCAGTTGGGAGGCGAATCACGGTATGGCAGCCGACAGGACGGACGAGAAGGTATGGGACTTCGATTCCTACTCGTGGACTGATCGCTACGACGATGTGGTGCAGGCTGATCAGGACATGTACGCGCGCTATGACGATGTGCTTGATGCCATAGCTGAGATCGTATGTGGAACTCCAGGTGCGCAAGTGCTCGATATCGGCGCTGGAACAGGTAATCTGTCGATTCGATGCGCCGAGCGAGGAGCGTGCGTGACAGGCCTTGACCCGTCTCGGCGGATGCTGGCCCAGGCCCAAGCCAAGGTTGCGGCCAAGGCCGGGGTCAAGGCCAGTGATGTTCAGTTTGTTACGGCCGATGATCCGTTCCTGCATCTGCCCTTCGATGACAACTCGTTTGACGCGGTGGTGAGTACATACGCCTTCCATCACGTGGCGCACAACCTGCAGCCGAAGGCAGTCCGCGAGATGATGCGCGTGCTCAGGCCCGGAGGCACGCTGGCTCTAGGGGATGTGGCTCTCCGGGATGCCGCTGCCGAGGCGGAGGCGCGTACGCAATTCGACTGGCTCGACGACGAGTTCTACCTGCATGTTGACGAGCTGACGGCAGCTGTCGCTACGATAGGCGCGAGCCTTGAAGCGAAACAGATGACTCGGACTACATGGGTGCTGTGGGCGGTCAAGCCCCAGGCAACCCGGCATGGAGGCGGCGGGGAATGAGCGCTGGCGCATGCAGTGATACGGGCAGGGTCGCCGGAGTTTCCATCGAGTCGCTCGTCTGCCCGTTCTGCCCCGTAGGCTATCGAGTGCCGCTGGGATGGCCAAGCATCCACGACATACTGAGCGAGGCGGGTCTTGCCATGCGTGTATACGATTCTTGGACTGCCGACGGATCGGCCGACGGCGCCGCCCCGGACTCGAATACCCCCGAACACATCCGGCGGACCCTGCAGCTTGCGCGGACGGGCGAGCGGGCCTGGGCTCACTACACGATGACCTGGATAGACGAGCGTGAATACCAATGGACCGCCGCTGTCGATCCGCCATACGACCGGATCGTAGACGAGCTCCGCCAGCGCGGCTATGACCTTGCAACGTGCGAGGAGAAAGACGGCAGACGCCTCGTCGGCCTCGGGTTTGCGTCGCCTGGAGAAGGAGAGGAAACCGGAGAGATTCCGGACGCGCCTGTGGCCGTGCTGGGGTGTCGACTTGATGTGCCGCCCATGGGGGACCCAAGGCTCCGCCGATTTCTGCTGTCGTGCGCCGCGGAGGCTTGTGAGGGAGGCATTCTGGGGTACTTCCATCCCAGGCTGTATCAGGCGCCGGGTTCTTTGGTCGCCCGGCCTTTCTTGGCGCTGTGTGACATGCCGGCTGATGTGCCGCATGGAATATCAGACGGCGATGAAGGGGGTCTGGCTGCGACCGGCAGGCAGGGCCCGCTGAGGCTGGTATTTCAGGACGATTGGGAAGAGATCGGGGCGATGGCGCGCCGGTTGGTCCAAGCTTGGGCCGGCCAGGGCATTGCTGTGGAAGCGGTTCCGATGGGCCGCTGGCACGCACGACAGGCGGTGGCGCGCGGCGCCTTCCATCTGTTCATACTGGCATCCTCGATACCGGCCGACCCGTGCTATCTTGGTACAAGCCAGATGTACCAGACCGACGGGATGTGCAACTACACAGGTCTATCCAGCCAGATCGTGGATGACGCATTTTGGCGTATTCGGCGGGCGAGTGAGGGCGACGATCTGCGGGCCGCAGCAACTCAGATCGATTCAGCCATATGCGAAGCAGCTGCGGCTCTCCATTTGGGGCAGCTAGACTCCGGAAAGCGCAGGACAGAGCACGCTTCTGCGACAGGCGAGCCTATCACAATCAGGCCCATCACCATGGACGATGTGTCCTACGGCGTGTGCGGATGCGTTTCTCCATGGCACTGCGTCTATCCATATCCCAGGGTGGGGATGAGCCCGTCGTATCCCTTCTGGAGTGAGATGATCCAGGCACATGGGACCATGGGACTTCTCGCGTTCCAGGGCGACACTTGCGCAGGCATGATTACCTTCCTGCCCAAGATCGTTGCCAGACGAATCGGGTATGCGACCTGCCGCACCAACGACCAACTTGAGCGCACACTCAGTATCATCTGCATCAATGTAGGCAGGACCGAGCTCAGGAAAGGGCGGGCATCCGCACTGCTGCGCGCCGCCGAGGATTACGCCAGAGCAAACGGCTACGTACGCATCGAGGCATTCGCAGCCGAAGAGGAAGCCGATGAGCAGAGACTGCATTGGCAGTCAGCAGGCCTGTTCGCCCGACATGACTACAAGCGCGACCCAGATACCCGTGGCCCGTGGTGGACACCGCAGTTGTTCTATCGTGAACTAGTCTGACAATTTCGACGCCGTATGCACTTGCGTGTCGCTTACGGGCGTGGTATACTACGTTTTGCAAGACGCGCGCACTCGTTCAGAGGGCTTGCGCAGGTGCAACAACAGCATACGAGATGTGCCGAAGTGGTGGAATTGGCAGACGCGCTAGATTCAGGGTCTAGTGGGAGTTAATCCCGTGCGGGTTCAAGTCCCGCCTTCGGCACCATTTCTTTCCAACGGGGGCTCTAGCTGCGAGGATGATCGCGAGGGCTCCTATTTTTTGCCTTCATTGTCCAATCCGTTGTCCAACGCGCCAAAAT
>CAYZHL010000264.1:0-303 GCA_964478095.1 uncultured Clostridia bacterium
ACCGCGCTCCGACTGGGAGCGGAGTCGGTCACCATAGCTTACCGGCGCACCCGTGGCGAGATGCCGGCGTGGGCGGAGGAAGTCGAGCTCGCCGAGGAAGAAGGGGTGAAGCTTGTCTTCCTGCTATCGCCGGCGGAGGTGCTGCAGGCGGAAGGCAAGGTTCAAGGCGTGCGGATGACCAGGATGAAGCTGGCTGAAGACGACGCTTCTGGCCGACCGCGCCCGGTGCCTTCGGGCGAGCCCAGGCGGTAGCGGCCTTCCGGGATGCGCGCCATGCCTTCGGTCTTTTTCGCTATGCGTTGG
>CAYZHL010000264.1:313-4001 GCA_964478095.1 uncultured Clostridia bacterium
CCTGTTATCGCCGGCGGAGGTACTGCAGGACGACGGCAAGGCCCGAGGCGTGCGAATGACCAGGATGAGGTTGGCTGAGGACGACGCATCGGGCCGTCCACGCCCGGTGCCATCGGGCGAGCCCGATGAGACGATAGAGGCCGATACTGTGGTGCTTGCATTCGGGCAGGCGCCGAACGAGTCCATATTCAGCTCTCTTCCGTCGCTCGCGCGTTCGGAATCTGGGATGATCGCAGTGGACGCCGATACCGCGGCGACATCGGTTGCAGGGGTTTTTGCCGGCGGAGACGCTGTCAATGGAGGAACCACTGTGGTGCAGGCAGTGAGCGAGGGTCTTCGGGCCGCGGAAGGGATCCGGGCATATCTCGACTCAGTGACTCCCGCGCGCGGCTGACTCTTAACCGGAATTATCTATTAATGGAGGGATCGGAGTGTCGGTGGATCTTTCTATCAAGTTCGCAGGGATCAAGTTCGAGAACCCGTTTACGCTGGCAGCCTCTCCATGCACTGACAATGCGGAGATGGTGGCCAGGGCATTCGACGCCGGATGGGCTGCGGCAGTGCTCAAGACCACATCGGTGGAAGAAGAGGTTGTTGAACTGGTCTACCCCATGATGGCCGGGCTCGACTTCGAGGACAAGAAAGTGATCGGCCTGCAGAACATCGACCTTATCTCGGAGCGCCACATCGACCAGGTAGAGAAGGACGTTCGGGAGCTGAAGAAGGCGTACCCGGGCAAGGTGGTTGGGGCGAGCATCATGGGCCAGAAAAAGGAGCACTGGCAGACCCTGGTGCGAAGGCTCGAAGCCGCAGGCGTGGACTTCATCGAGTGCAGCTTTTCGTGTCCGCACGGTATGCCCGAACGCGGCATGGGCTCCACAATCGGCCAGGACGCTGAGCTTACGGAGCGCACGGCCAGATGGGTTAAGGAGGCCGCCTCGCGCGTGCCGGTGTCGATCAAGGTCACGCCCCTGGTGGCGGACCTGCCGCACATTGCCCGTGCGGTGCAAAAGTCAGGGGCGGACGCCATAACCGCCATCAACACAGTGAAATGCCTCATCGGCGTGGATATTGACAATTTCGTCCCCTATCCGGTCGTTGACGGCAAGTCTTCGTACGGAGGCTACTCCGGCGCGGCTATCAAGCCCATCTCTTTGCGATGCGTAGCGGAGATAGCCAAGGCTGTGGACATGCCCATATCAGCAACAGGCGGCATCAGCACGTGGCGCGACGCTGTGGAGTTTCTGCTGTGCGGCGCAAGGAACCTGCAGGTCTGCACTGCTGCGATGAAGCACGGGTTCAGGATTATTGAGGATCTCACCGATGGCCTGTCAGTCTACCTTGAGGACAAGGGCATGTCGCGAGTGGAGGAACTCGTGGGCTTGGCGCTTCCCAATATCGTGGAGCACTCTCATCTGTCGCGGGAGTACAAGCCGGTGTCATTGCGTGCCAGGACGGTGGGCACCAGGCAATCACCCTCGACGACAAGAGGTTGCCGCACGTTGATGAAGAGAAGTGCGTAGGGTGCGCCATGTGCGCCAGCGTCTGCCCAGTATTTGAGTGCATCCAGATGGCGCCCAGGTAGGGCCCGCATCGCCTGCTCGAGGGAGGTGAGCTGAGCAGATGGACACTTTCAGGGCGCTTTCGGCGCGGTGCGCCCGCGAGGCGGTGGAGATGCTGGCGGCCGAGCCGGGGGCGGTACTGGCGGCGGGCTGCACCGACCTTCTGGTGAAGATGAAGGACGGGAAGGTCAGGCCGTCTGCGGTGATCAGCATCGACCGCGCGACCGACATGTCGTCAATTGAGGATACAGGCCGCACGCTGTGGGTGGGGGCCGGATGCACACACGCGCGTCTATCCGGTTCGCCGCTGGCGGCGGAGAAAGCTCCGCTGCTGGCAGCGGCGAGCGCGGCCGTAGGTTCTCCCCAGATCAGGAACCGCGGCACTCTGGGCGGCAATATCGCAACCGCCTCTCCGGCGGGCGATACGATTCCGGCGCTCATAGCCATGGGCGCCCGGATAATAGCCCTGGGGCTCGCGGGGCAGCGGGCGATCGAGGCCGACCGGTTCTTCCTGGGCCCGGGCAAGTCGGAGCTTGGCTTGGGTGAGGTAATCCTGGGGGTCGAGGTCCCGTGCGATGAGCCGGGAGACGTGTGGGCCTTTCGGAAGCTGGGCCAGCGACATGCCCTGTCCATTGCCATCGCCAGTGTGGCTGTACATGCGCATCTTGAGCGCGGCGCGCTGAGCCGCGTCGCGGTGGCGCTCGGATCTTGCGCGCCTGTTGTGGTGCGTGCGCGCCAGCTGGAGGAGGCATTGGAAGGCCGGCAAGTTACCGCTGAGTTGCTCACAGAGGTGTGCTCCTTGGCCGGTGATGCCGCCTCGCCGATAACCGATATACGCGGGTCGCGCGAATACAGGCTGGCCATGGTAGAGGCCCTGGCCTATCAGGCGCTCTACGCGGCTGTATGGCCTGACGAGGTAGATGAGCCGAGAGCCAAATGGACGGCTGAGGCTCTAGGCGGCCAGGGCGAACAGCACTATTGCCGCCAGGGTCAGCCGGGTCGGTCAGAGCGCGAGGCGTCGGGCGCGGACGACGCACAAGGCCCATGCGCCGAGCGCGGGCCGGGCCGGGCCCAGTCAGAGTCGGCGAACCTGAGGCCTGAGGCCCGAGGCGGCGACTCCAACTGTATTCGAGTGCATGTCGTAGCCTTCGGCGAACTCGCCTGCCGACTGGAAAAGGCCGACGCGACTTTGGATCTTCCGCGGGGGTCGACGGTGGCAGACCTGTACCGCCATATCGGGCTGGCCGATGCCAGCTACGTGATGGCGCTGGTCAACCATCGCCGCGAGTTCGACGACAAGATTCTGTCCGACGGGGACGAGATCGCGTTGATGCATCCCGTTGGCGGGGGATAGTGAGGGACGCGCCATGCATGACTTCAAATGGGTAGGTAGGCCTGTAACGCGGGTGGATGCGCGCGGCAAGGTCACCGGCGAGCAGAAGTACATGGGCGATTTGAAGTTCCCCGGGATGGCCTACGGGCGCGTGCTGAGAAGCAAGTATCCACACGCCCATATCAAGTCGATCGATACATCCAGGGCCGAGAGCGCGCCGGGAGTGGTCAAAGTGCTCACTTGGCGCGACGTGGGAGGGCTCAACGGCTACGGAATAGCCATCCCCGACCAGCCGGTATTGTGCCGCGACAAGGTCAGGTACATGGGCGACGCGGTGGCTCTGGTGATAGCGGAGAGCGCCGAACAAGCTGAGCGGGCCCTGGCGCTTGTAAATGTGGACTATGAGGTCCTGCCCGTCGTGGACGATCCTGAGGCGGCTATTCTGCCCGATTCGCCTAGAGTGCACGAATCGGGCAATGTGCACATGCAGACTCATGTGGAGAACGGCGATGTAGAGCAGGGGTTTGCCGAGTCCGACTTGATCGTGGAAGGCCTTTACAAGCTGCCTCGGCAGATGCATGCCTTCATGGAGCCTGAGCAGGGAGTGGGAGTACCTGGTCCGGAAGGCGACGTCACGGTATACTGCGGAGCTCAACACCCATACCGCGATCAGATGCAAGTTTCCAGGGCGCTCGGAATCAAGCCTTCCAGGATTCGAGTGGTCACGAGTCCGACGGGAGGCGCGTTTGGGGGCAAGGACGAGATCACTCTCCAGATCCTGCTGGCAATGGGC
>CAYZHL010000265.1:0-1635 GCA_964478095.1 uncultured Clostridia bacterium
GGAAGCTTGCCGTATACCATGTCGCTCCCCATATGCGTTATGTCGAATTCGTACGTGACCCGCACTACACCTTCGGTCGTCGTCCGCCGAGCCTCACGGACCTCACTGACGACAGCGTCGTCAGCAGCGAACGGCTCAGCGATGATGGCGGTCGGCCCAGCGCCGGGCACCCGCCGCGGCACTCTCACAATGGGCGTTTCCGGCTCGCCGCCCTCGTCCACTTCATAGGTGATGGAGAACGGAACTACTGCGCCCGGCGCAAATTGCCCGAAAAACGCAGTCCCTCCCCCGGCCAAGCCGAGTCTGGCGGCGGCGACCCAGTTAGCCGGCGAAAGCTGCGGCGATCCCAGCCTCGGAGGCCATTCGACAGGGTTATCCTTGAGGCTCGATAGCATGGCAAACGCCATCGGGCCCACAAAGAGCAGCGAAAAGCCGAGAAGCAGAACGTAGACGGCCGCAGCCTTCGCCCAGCGGCGCCTGGCCGCAAGCTTCCTTCGGCTTTCGGCCCCGGCGCGCCGATCCTGTTCAGTCATGCCCTCATCTAGTCTCATCACTCGCACCTCGCCCATGGATCATGACCTCGTGATCCGCTTCTGGAGCGACACCAACACCATAGTGAACACGGCCAGCACTATCGCAGCTGCGGACGCGGCGCCGATTCTTGGCACAGCCGAGCCGGGAAAAGCGTTGCTGTAGATGAAGTAGGCCAGGGTTATCACCGACTCCCTCGGAGCCTGCTCGCCGACGATGGCCACCTGGTCGAACATCTGCAGGGTGCTTATTAACCCCATGCTCAAGACGAGAAACATGACGTTTCGCAGGCCGGGCAGGGTTATGTGGCGAAACGCCGCCGTCGGGGCAGCGCCGTCAACCGCGGCGGCCTCATAGAGCTCCCTGGGGATGTCCTGCAGGCCCGCAAGGAACAGCAACATCATCGTGGGGGCCGTGGTCCAGGTGTTAAGGATCATGATCGCGGCCAGCGGCCGCGGGACTGCCAGCGACCCTGCCCACGCGGGCACAGTCTGCCTCGTATTGAGCCACACCGTCCTGACTACTTCCACATTCGGGTTGGGCCCGATGACGCGCGCAGCCTGAAGGGCCAACACCAGCACAAAAGAGAAAGCGGCTGACATGAGGAGAAATGCTGGTTCGAACCATGACGCAGGCCATCCTCCGGCGCGGTCGCGCCAGACCAAGAGAACCTGAATGGCGGCAAGGCACGCGAAGAAGACTCCGATGGGCGCCCGGTACTCCAAGAACTTGGTCGTGAGATAGTTGATTACGCCGCCCCGCTGGAATAACCACATGAAGATGAGGGTTATCACCACGCTCGACGTGACGCTGGGCATGTAGTAGGCCGCCCTGAAGAACCTGATGCCACGGACTTTGGAGTTCATTACCACAGCCAGGATTAGCGCCAGGCACGTCTGAGCCAGAGTAACGATTATGGCGAACTGGAGTGAGTTCCTGAGCGCCCGGCCGAACTGGACGTTCCTGAACAAGTCCACGTAGTTCGTAAGGCCTACCCATCTGGGGTTTGCGAACAAGTTGTACTCGGTGAAGCTGAAGTAAAGGGTCCGCGCAAACGCGTAACCAAAGAATGCGGTTATGTGGAAGATGAAAGGCGCCAGCAGG
>CAYZHL010000265.1:1684-1984 GCA_964478095.1 uncultured Clostridia bacterium
CCCGCTACATCGCCGAGGCGCATCCCCAAAGCACGCGCCGCCGCTCACCGCCTTACTTCATGAGCTCATCCAGACGCTTCTGAGCTTCCTTCAGCGCAACATCGACGGTCTGCTCGCCGCTCATGACCGCAGAGAGCACCTGGTTGATTGGAGTCATCCAGTCATCGCCGTACGCGGCGAACTCGAACGGGAACACGTTGCCGTCGGATGCGCCGCGGAACACGATGTAGTTCGCGGCAGCCTCCTTGTCGGCGCGCTTGAAGTACGGGTTATCGATCAAGGCCTGCCTCGACGGGAGGG
>CAYZHL010000265.1:1994-3978 GCA_964478095.1 uncultured Clostridia bacterium
CCCGCTCAAGCACCCACTGCTGGGCTTCGGGGCTCGTCAGCAGCTCGAGGACCTGGAATGCCTCCTGCTTATGCTTGGACTGCGCGTTCATCGACCACGAGACGGTGAATATGAGGTTTCCGCGCTGCTCGGTGCGGGGGTTCTTCGGCAGCAGCGTGGCGCCGTAGTTCAGGTTGGGCGCCTGATCGCGCAGGAAACCAATGATCCACGCGCCTTCAAGGCACGCGGCGACCTTCTCGGCTGCGAACGCCCCTCCGCCCCAGCCCTGGCCGATGTCGGCGGGCATTATGCCCACGCCCTTTTTGGCAAGGCCGGTGTAGAACTCGAAGCCTTCACGGAACTGTGAACCTATCACATTTGACCTGCCTTTGGCGTCGAACACCGAAAAACCAGCCGCGTATGCAAACGGGCCCATGCGAGCGTATTCCGGGGCCAACGCAATTCCGTACACCCCGGGCAGACCTGCCTGCACTTTGCGGAACTTGTCGGTCAGGCTATTCCAGTCATCCTTTTCATCCGGGTAGGGCACCTTGGCGACGTCGAACATGTCGCGGTTGTAGAACAGCGCGAGCGTGTTGAAGTCCTTGGGAATGCCGTAGATTCGGCCGTTGTAGGTGAACGCGTTGAGCAGCGAGGGAGTGATGTCGGTTGTCTTGAGCACCTTGGACTTGGCTATGTACGCATCCAGGGGCTCAACCGCGCCGGACGAAAAGAGCCCGCGAGACCAGAAGATGTCCACATAGAACAGATCGGGGCCCGTTCCGGCTGACAGCGAGTTCACAAGCCATCTGTCGTAACCGTCAGCAATCGGTTCGTACACTGCCTTGACGCCCTTCAACTTGGGCTGCACGAATTTAGCGATGAGCTCCTCCACTATCGCGAGGTCGACTCCACCGAACCCGGCTATCCTCACCTGCACGTCCGCGCTGGCCGCCCCAGCGCACATGGCGACGGCCAACATCAATGCGATAGCCGTCAGTAGCGTCACTACACGCTTCACGCGCTTCATACCGGTTCAACCTCCTATTCGTCTTGTGTTCCGTGAGCACAGTTCCTGAGTTGCCTTTCGCCCGAAGACGCCAATTGGATTGCCGTCCCGTCTCTGCGTGCACGTTCACGCACATCCCGGGCCGGCCTGAATCGATTAAGAGGAGTCCAGCTTGGGATATGTTCGCCGCGCAGTCATGCACAGGTCGGCCAAAACCGAGAATACTAGGTGTACACGCCATGTGTTTACTTAAACGTTAAACCTAGGTGTCCTATTCTACAAGCGGCTCACTATTCCTTCTTCATAGATCCGCGATATTACGAAAACTTCACCGTCCGGAACACGGCGGGCATGTCGTTCCCCTCACCACCAAAGTGGCCTTCAGGAGGACACGAGAAGGAGGCTTAAGCCCAGAGCAAGCATCGACGAGGACGCGGCCTGCTGTTTCGCCCAGTTCGTATCTAGGCTGGCTGACGGTTGTAAGGGGGGGATTAGTGACCGAAGCGAGATCGATATCGTCGAATCCCACAATCGAAAGGTCGCGGGGGATAGCCAAGCCCATGTCGGAAGCGGCCTTCATCGCGCCTGTAGCCATGAGATCCGAGGCACAGAAAACGGCAGTGACGCCGTCGGCACACTGCATGAGTTCGCGAAGCGCCCGCTCGGCGCCCTCGCTCGTGAAGTCGCCCAAGGCCACAAGCGAGGGATCGTATTCCAGTCCCCGGTCGAGCAGGGCGGCCTTGTACCCCTGAAGACGCTCGTGGCTGACCATGGCCTCGCTGTATCCGCTGATGAAACCGATTCGTGAGTGGCCCAGGTCCGCAAGGTGCCGCACAGCGTCGTATGCACCTGCGACGTTGTCGATCCCGATTGAGTGCGTGTTTCGGCCCATCAATGCCATATCCAGTACGGCTATGGGGAAGGAAGACGACTTGAGCGAAGGGAGCCAGGGGTCGTCAAGCCTGAGCCCCATGAAGAACGCGCCTTCGACCGACC
>CAYZHL010000266.1:0-3747 GCA_964478095.1 uncultured Clostridia bacterium
CGCACTGCCCTCTCGCATCGCTGAGGCGTATACTGCGCCTGTACACACTCCCGCTACGAGCATGACGAATGACAACGCATAGCACGCAGCGTTGGCCCTGATGTGACCGAATGCGCGCTTCTCAGCGTGTTGCTTCCTGGCCACGTAGGACACCCCCGTAGGCCATCCCTATGCGCCGTGCGACGAGGGTATTCTCGGTTCAGTCCGGAAGCATCCGTCCGTAGGTCCCTCCTCCTCCCGCCTGGATTGTGAGCCTCCCTTCACGGGCCGCCACTATGCGATCTGCAATGTGTTCGCCCGCCGCCTCTGCCAGCTGATCGCGGGTTGTGCGATGCAGGACTGCCATTTCCGATCCGAAAGCCTGGATTAGCCGGGCGATTCGGGCCTGCCCGACGCCGGGCACGAACTGCAAAGGCACCTGGTGCATGTAGGGAGGACGGTGGGCCGGGCTTTTCGCCTCAGCAAAGTCGGCGATCTCGTCAACCCGGTCGGACACGCCCCGCACCACGCGGGAGGCGCCGCACTCCGGGCAGCCCACTGCCCCGTTCAGCGCGTGGAAGCGCGCTCCGCACACTTGGCAGGCGCTCAGATAGTACTTCCCCAGCCTGGGGTCGAGCCCGTAGTTGGCGACCACGCGTCGTCCGTCGATTCTAGCGAGAGCCAGCGATACTTCGGCGAAAGAAGGCGATTCCAGTCGCATCACGTTGTACTCCCGCCCCATCCGCCCGAGCGAGTGAGCGTCGGAGTTGGACAGGAACGTGTAGCTTGCCAGCTCAGCAATGCGGTCGGCCATGCCCGTATCTGCAGACAGCCCTAGTTCCACCGCCTCTACCAGGCGCCGAGCCTCTTCGCCGAACACGTCGGCGATCCGGCCCGCGCATGTTCCGTAGAGGCTCTTGTGAGGGGTAAACGCGTGAGCCACGACAAACAAGCCGCCCATGTCGCCCACAAGCCGAGCCAACTGCTCAGGCGTTAGTCGGGACTTCTGCGTGCTCAGGTCGATATTGGTCATGTGCCGGCTTAGCTCCCTGGCAGCCTCGCGCACCTGGGGCAATGTAGCGAAGTATGCCGCATAGTGCGCGCTTGGGCCCGCGCCCGCCTGGCACGAGGCTTCGATTTCGACGCCGAGGATGATCACTGTCGTCCCCTTGTATCGCATACCGCCGCCCGGGCACTCCTCCATCGCGCCTGATTGGGAAAGAAGATCTATATCGCTCAGTACACGCCCGGAAGCGCAGTCCACAACGCCGACCACATCGATCCCCTTGCGCTCGCCGGCCTCACGGGCGATATTCTCAAATGTGAGGTCGCGTGCGCCGGACACCTTGACCGGCCGCCCGCGGAGGTCTCGCCCAATGTGTACATGTAGGTCCACGAAATACTCCTTCACGAGGCGCCTATCCTTTCCGTGAGTCAGCTTGGGCCAAGCCGCGCGTCCATGCCAGATGCAATAGAGCGGCCAGGGTCTTAGCATCCTCTATCTCGCCGGACTTTATCATCCCGGGGATCCGCGATAGCGGGACTAACTCGACCTGCACATATTCATCGTCGTCAGGGTGCGGTTCGCCGCCTGGTTCCACTAGAGCCTCGTACAAGTGCATGTACTCAGTGGCAAACCCCACGGCGAGGTAAAATCCCGCGATCTTCGTCAGCTCGAGCGCCCTATAGCCCGTCTCCTCGCCCAGCTCGCGCAGGGCGGCGTGCTCAGGCGATTCGCTCGCGTTCATTCTGCCCGCAGGTATCTCCAAGAGCTCCACGGCTCCGGCATGCCTGTACTGGCGCACCATGACCAGATCGCCGCCGGGCGTAACAGGCGCTATCCCTACCGAGTCGCGGGTTGCAACTACCTCGCGGCTTGTCAGCGAGCCACTGGGAAGTTCCACCGTATCCACGTTCAGGGTCACGATCTTCCCGCCATACACCTGCCTGCGTTCCACTAGTTTTTCGCGAAACACCGACACCACTCGCTCACCTTACTCCTTATCTCTCATGACCATCGTTCTTGCGTATTCCCCAGCTGCCGCGCACGTAAGGAAAAACTCGGGTTCCTCGTCGGGGCCCCTCCCCATAGTGGAAAGCTCCAGCTGCTCCGCGAAAGCCCGCTTCAGGCCGTCGCGCCCGGGCGCATACACCAGGCAGTGCCCGCCGCGATTGGAGGCATCGGCCAACCGGCCTTGCGCCTCCTTGGCGAACTCAGGTTGCATGTCTGACGCCAGCACACACGTCACAGGCATGCAGCACACATCGCGCAACACCGTCAAGGTGTGATGGCTAACCACTTGATGACGGGGACGTGGATCCAGCCTGGAGAGGCGAGGAACGACGATGGGCCGTCCACCCATCCTGTTCGCTGCGTCCGCGATCCATCCTTGTTCGATGCCGGAGAATCCGTAGCGAGTGCCTGTACCTACGATGCCCGGGCCCATTGCGACCACAGCAGCGTCGCACTGGGCTACCGCCTTGGCCGCAACCAGCGCCGAGTGTACGTTTACGGCCTCCAGATCGCCTCCGAAGGCGTGCCCGGCAGTTATCGTCGAATCCAGAAGGCCCGAGGCCTTCAGCTGACGCACTGCCCGGCTCATGGCAATGGGCAGCGCCGCGCCGTCTGTCATGATATAGGCGACCCTGCCGGCGAACCCGCACACTGCAGGCGCAACCATGGAATGGAGTTCACATATTACCACAGGCATGCCATGGAGCCCTGTGAAGGCCTCAATGGCAGCGCGGTTTGCGGGGTCTTCCTCGAAACTCCCCGTGCATGCCTGCATCGGGGAGTATCTCATCTTCATGATGTGACCGCGCATTTGACCGCTCAGGCGCTTGCGCGGGAGCGCCCAGATCACGAAATGACGCCCGCCGCTCCCAAGCTTGAGATCAACGGCTGTGGTATTGACGATGACCTCATCCCCGGGGTTCGCAGGTCCAGTTAGCGGCGGGTAGCATACAGCCGCACACTCCCCGCCGCCGTCCATGTCCACTATGAGTTCCTGAATGCCGGGGTTCTCCTCCAAAACGCGGACCACCCTGGCGAGCCTGGCATTGATCATCGATTCAGCCCCCCGGAGTATTCTACCCCGGCAAGGCCGCATACTCCGACCGGCGCTACGGCTTCGCCAGCGCCGCTCCTCGAGCGAGTGCCTCCACGTTCAGCGGTATCAGGTCATGCCTCCGCTCAGGCAGAACCTCCTTCAGGCATTCCGCCCCAGACTCGCGCGCAACCACGCCCGTGGCGCCCAGGTACGCGCCCAATACGCACATGTTGGCGACTCGATCGGACCCAAGCTCCCGGGCCATCTCTACGGCAGGAACAGCGATGATACGGATATCGGTCCGCTGAGGTTCCCGATCGATGAGGGAGTCGTTGTAGATCAGCAATCCGCCCGGCCTCACGGCCTGCTCGAACCGGTCGAGCGACGGCCTGTTCATCACAATCGCAGTCATAGGCTCGGTGACTATGGGCGATCCGATTCTCTCGTCGGATATCACGACCGAGCAGTTGGCTGTGCCCCCGCGCATTTCCGGCCCGTAGGACGGTATCCACGACACGTTCTTCGCCTCATGCAGACCTGCGTAGGACAGGAGTTGGCCCATGACCATCACTCCCTGGCCGCCGAATCCAGCAATGATCAGCTCCTCAACCATTGCTAACCCCTCCTTCCGGAGTACGGAACTCGCCCAGAGGGTAGTATGGGATCATGTTCTTCTCCAGCCATTCCATTGCCTCCACTGGCGCCAACCCCCAGTTGG
>CAYZHL010000266.1:3757-3965 GCA_964478095.1 uncultured Clostridia bacterium
TCCGAATGGCCTTCTTGGCGCGCGCTACGTTGGCCGGCGACGATAGCGCGACGCGGGCAACGTACGCGGCTCCAGGGATCGTAGCCAGCATCTCGGCGACGCGGATAGGGCTGCCTGCGTGCCCCGATTCGCGACCTGCCGGAGATGTAGTCGTCTTCTGCCCCACAAGAGTGGTAGGGGCCATCTGCCCCCCGGTCATGCCGTAAAT
>CAYZHL010000267.1:0-3707 GCA_964478095.1 uncultured Clostridia bacterium
CATAACAGCCACTGCGATGGGAAGCGCCTTGAGAAGTGCGTCGACGCGATCCCTGAGACTGACGTGGCGCACATGGTCCGCGTTTTCCATTGACTCGATACTCCTCTGCCAATGCCACAGTACATAGATCAACATTCGAGTCGCGCCGCGATTCCTCCTCCCCGAACCGGCCCGCCGAGATATCGCAGTAGCGCCGCATGCCGACGCACATGTTCGGCGAGATTGGTAATAATAATGTGGCAGGAGGTGTAATCTAATTGTGCTCCCGCGGCAAACAGCGCTATTACGCCGCCATTGTTCAGGAAGCGGCGGCCAGACGCGCCCGTGAAGAGATCCCTTCATTGTATGAGGAGGTTCTGACTATGGAAGAATGCACATACGACGAGATCGGCAGAAAGTCGCTCGCCGCCTTCTCCAATCTCCTGGACATCCTGTCCGGAACTAAGTCTGCATCCATCAGCCATGACCAAGCGTCTATCGAAAGGCGTCTCGGCGATCAACTGGCTTCGCTGGCAGCGTCGCTCGAAGTAGTCCGGCGCGATTTGGCGGCCTTTGCGAGCAGGACTGATAGGGTTCTTCTCGATCTTCTGAAACGTGTGGAGGCGCAGGAAGACTTGACGTCCGCCATGGGCGGCGCGCCGGACTCCCTGTCGCTCGCAGGCCAGACTCAAGTCATGGGAGTTGCAGGCCGCCAAGCCGGCCCAGGCACAGGTCGCGCAGGGGGGTCGTCCAAAGCGGGCACTGCAAGGGGCAAGTACGAAAGAGTGCCCAAGGAGCAGACGAGGAGCAAGATCCTCGAGGCGGCGCGAGGGCTTGCCGCAAGCGGGCGAAAGGTGACACTTGCAGAATGCGCTCGGCTGGCAGGAGTGGCATACTACAAAGCAGTCTATGCCTGCAAAGACTCAGACGAGCTTGCGGGACTAATGGTCAGTTCAGAGTAGCAGTTGTTCGCAAAGTAAACCGGGAAGAGTTGGTGAGCGGCCCCAGGGGCCAAATACGCCCGACTCCCTTGTGGTAGTTGCCGACCGTCGGGTATTCCGGCAGGTTTTTTGCGAAGCCTGCCGGAATACCCGACGGTTTAGCATTGCATGGATGTACAGCCGATGAAGCCTACAGAGTCGAAACGAGCCAGCCGTTCACGGTAGCGAGCAGGCCTTCTGCTATGCGCATGGGATCCATCGGGTCGAAGTTCGGGTTGTGGTATGGCCACTCTAGGAACTCATGAGTCGTGTTGGGCAGACAGACCAGGGTAACGCTGCGATTGCCCGCGCGTTTAGCCGCGTCCGCCAGGACCTGCGCATGATACGCCTTGACCTTCAGGTCTTTTTCACCCTGAACAATCAGGATCGGGGCCCTAATGGCCCGAATCTGGCCCACCGGGTCTATCTGCATGTGTTCGCGCAGCCACTCTAGGTTAGGTGGGACCGCACCGCCGCTCTTGCCATCGCGCACATCCTGCACAAACTGCTTCACCGCAGGCAGCATGCCGGCCGCCAGCGAGCGCGCCGCTTCGTCCAGCTCATCACAGCTAGCCTGATACTCGATCTGCTCTATCATCACCTTGTCCAGTGTAGTAGACGCGCCCGCCATGATCACACACGCCGCAATCTGCCGGTCCTCACTGGCCAGCATGGAAGCTATATAGGCTCCCTCCGAATGGCCGACTACCCCGATGCGGGCCGGGTCGACATTCGGATGGCCTTTGAGAAACCCGACCATGGCTCGGGCGTCACTCTCCAGATCGATCAGCCCGGCCGATTCGAAGTTGCCGGTGCTCCCGCCCACCCCCCTGCCGTCGTATCGGAGCACCGCTATGCCGCAAGACGCCAGGCGCTGAGCGATCCGACGGAATATGAGTGTATCGCAGGACGGAGACGTGTTCCCGTCTCTGTCCTGTGGGCCTGATCCCGAGATCAGCAAGACAGCCCGGTGGCGCACACCCTGATCCGGGCCCGCCGAGGGAAGGGTGAGGGTCCCCGCCAAACGCACACCGCCGACGCTCTTTACGACGACATCCTGATCCACATAGTCGGGCACAGATGACGCCGCTGAGGCGCCGGGTGCAGCAGATGCCGGCGGCGCCGCCGGTGCTGCCGACCTGGCCGAAGCGGCTGACTTGGCCGATCTTGCGCTGCCGACAGCCTTCTCGATGGCCTTTCGATACTCGTCTCGCACCGCCGTGGTGTTCTGACCGGGCACCTCCACATACATGACACGTCCTGCGCCGTCCGCAAACACCGACACGCCGACCACGCCTGCCAGGACTATCTTGTACTCAGTGAGCGGAATCAGGGGCTTGGCATCCGCATCAGCTTTCGGATCCACATCCACATCCGCATCCACATCCGCATCCGCCCGTACTCCGCGCCTGGGACGGCCTGGCCCGAGCAACTCCATTGTCGCCGAGACTGAGGCGTTTGCGGTCGGCACAACCGCCATGAAGGACTGAACACCTCCGCTCGAGTGGTCGTACATGGCCAGGAGTATTTGATAATGGCTGAACACATTGCTTTCCAGGACCACTCGGGGGCGGTACACCTTCATCTGGCGAGACATCCCCGGCGCCTCGAACTTGGCGATGCCCTCATCAAAAGCGACCTTGAGGCACATCCCGGCCGTCTCCAACCGGCAAGACTCAACCTCCGTCTGCGGTGACAAAGCCAGCTCAACCTGGGCACGCGAAGTCTGCCCTCCTGCGGATATCTCGACAACTGAATGGGCGCTCGTCTCTGTCAGTTCAAAGTCCTCTGCGCCCATTTGATTTCCGCCGACAAAACTGAGGAACCGACCGCGGTCAGCGAGAGCTGCGGAAGCGCCCACCGGCGCGCCCACCAAAGGAGTCATAATCAACACCACCAGCAGAGCTGCCGTCAGCGCCCGCAGGCCAGTGGACGTGCCTGCATCAGGATCGGTGTGACGGCGCCTTCCACTATACGCGCGGAAGGCCCGCGGAGTGTCACATCCAAGCTCTGCGAGGCATAACACATGACAGAGCCACAAGCTAGCACCGAAGGAGGAGCGCCATGCCCGCCGAAATCAGCGTCTGTGAGATCGTCACCATACCTATCGCATGCTCTGAGCAAAACCTCCCATATTGGCTGAGGATCATGATGGAGCATGCCATCTTCATCGAGAACGGCCTACCAGCCCAGCGCGAAGACCTCCGAGCGCAAGCGACACGGTTCCAGGCTGCATTCAGAGACCTCCTGACCCGGGCCGGGAACATGCGCACAATGAGCCCGGCGGAAATCGCTGCGTACATGCAGGCAGTCCGTGCGACGGTAATCAGTTTCATCAACTTCAAAAGGACGCTCATTGCCCTGGCGCTCAAATGCCAGGTGGGGGGATTGGGAGGGTTCAACTACGCCCTGCTGCTGGACCACATAACCCGTGAGGCCACCCTCTTCCTGCACATTCTGGACGCGCAGGAGAGAGGCGCGGCCACCCCATTCGCCATGGCTCTTGGTGAGGAGACATTCTGGCTAAGAATCATGGCCGACCATGCCAAGTTCATCATGAGCCTTCTGGATCAGTCGGAGCGAGGTTTCGTGGAAGCCGCGGATGAGATCAGCCGTGTGTTCGAGCGTCTGCTCCGCCAAGCCCAGGACTACAGGTCAATGTTGCAGGCCGACCCGGACCGGTTCCCCGTCGTTGCGCGATTCACCGACGAGGTAATCAGGGAGACAGTCCGGATCAGGGATTTCAAA
>CAYZHL010000267.1:3717-3937 GCA_964478095.1 uncultured Clostridia bacterium
CGCCCATCAGCTGCTTCTGGAGTGCAAGATCATCTCCATCGTCCCTCCGCTTCTCGCGGATCATGTCGCTCGAGAGGCCGAACATTTCCTGGATGTGCTTGGCGAAATCCGCGCAACCCTGCCGGTGTAGTTGGACCGCCCACACATTCCAGTTCGCTCTCGATATTCGCCCAAAGACGGCGAACGGCCTGCGCTGCTTTGCCCTCTGCGTGGTGGGATC
>CAYZHL010000268.1:0-3932 GCA_964478095.1 uncultured Clostridia bacterium
CAGCCAATGCATGGCCCCGTGGTCTAGTGGCCTAGGACGTCGCCCTCTCAAGGCGGAGACACGGATTCGAATTCCGTCGGGGCTACCAAGTTTGAACACCCTGAGCGATCAGGGTGTTTCTTCATGTCGCTATCCGTTTGCTGCTTTGCGCCGCGTCCATGCCTAGGTAAGCGCTTCATCTGCCGGCATCGGGCGGGCGAAGTAGTACCCTTGACCGAAGTCGATCCCCATGCCCTGCAGAGCCGCGAGGCACTCTTCGTCTTCCACGCATTCAGCTACGGTCCTGGCTCCCAGTACGTGCGAGACCGAGTTGATGGCTTCCACGATAAGCGCGCCGGAGGAGTCGTCCCTCATGGACTGCACTACATTGCCTGCGATCTTGACCACATCCACGGGCAGTTCATACAGGTATGAGATAGCCGAATGCCCGGCGCCGAAGTCGTCAATTCCGAAAGTGCAGCCCAGTTCTTTCATTCGGTTCATCCACGATCGTACTTCGGACACATTCCCCATCGCGGCTGTTTCCGTGATTTCAAAACACAGCTGGCCCTGGCCTATGCTGCTCGATGCTACTTTCGCCTCGACCTGCTCCAGAAACGAGGGCCTGGCGATGCTTCTGGCGGAGAGATTCATGGCGATTTTCACGCCGGGCTGGGTCGACAGCAAGTCTATCACCTGATCCAGCACCCACATGTCAATCTGGGGTATGAGCCCCAGGCCCTCTGCGACGGGGACGAACCTGCCGGCTGTCACCACATCGTTGTCGGGGCCGACCATGCGGACGAGCGCTTCAAAGCGCCGGCAGTCGGAGCCATCTGGTTGGGCGCCTGCGATAGGTACGATAGGTTGCAGATATACGAGCAGCCTGCCGCTTTGAAGAGCCGCTTCGATGGCGAGTGTGTCGGAATGCGTCTCTGATTTGCCGTTGTCGGCCGGAGAAACGTAAGCCGGCGAGAACACAACACGGTTCTTGCCTGCTTCTTTCGCGGCAGCCAGCGCTATGTCGGCGTGCATTGATACGTCCCGGGTATGCATGTCGCGACCGATCTCTGTCAAGCCTGTGCTGACAGTGAGGTACACAGGCATGCCCCGAACTTCGAACCTGAGGTTTTCCAACGACGACCGTATCCGTTCGGCAGTGACCAGGGCTTCGTTTCGCACGACTCCTCTGAGGAGCACGGCGAACTCGTCGCCGGCTACCCTTGCCACGAGGTCGGTTTTGCGTACCAATGTCTTCACATGCTCGGCCACAGCTATCAGAATCTCATCACCCATGGAATGGGTGAGTGTATCGTTGAGAGCCTTGAAATTGTCGATGTCGATGGCCAGCAGAGCACTGGGTTTGCCCTTCTTGGCCTGCAGGATTGCCCGATCGATCGCCCTGATCAGCGCGGCTCTGTTGGCGAGGCCCGTTAAGTAGTCTCGTTCGGCGAGGTACCGCGCGTGTCGGGATTCGCGGTTGTATCTTGATATCACCATGAACACTGCGAGTGCTGCCAGGAACGCGACAGTCAGGAAGATCGGAGCCCACTGGACCAGCGAGTACTTGGGCCAGGCAGATGCATCCACGTCCATGGCCAGGAAGGCAACAGGGCTGTTGCCTCCATTGGCAGTGATGGGGGCGTAGGCAGTGATCCAGGTGCCCCAGGGATCAGTTCTCGGGCCCTCGACACCGGCTGCGACCGAAGCAAAGAGCGCCATTTGGCCGGGCGTCGCCGGGTACATGGACTGACCCGGAGGGGAGTAGTCGGGGGAATCCTCGGGTTCCGAATCGAGGATGGCCACGACTTGCCCGTCGACTGGTATTACGATGTACACGAACCGGGCGTCGTCAGACGTTTCGCAGAGAGCCCTAAGCCTGTCGAGAACTCGGACAAACGTTTCGCTAGATGTCGGGGAGGGCCCAGAGGCGTGCTGGATAAGGTCAGCTATGTCGCCCGGATCCAGAAGAGCGGCCGATGCCCGAGCCCTCATCAGCAGGTTGTGACGCGCCGCCTGATCGGCGCGGGCGGCGCCTAGATAGATGACTCCCCAGCTTATAGCTATTATAGCTGCAGCCGCCAACGCCGAACGAAGCATCCGGGCAGCAGGAGCGGGCAGACGTACAGAGACGCGCTTGGGCGCTTGCTTCGGCTCTTGCTCGGGCTCTTGCTCTTGACGTAGCTGTTCGACCACGTGCAGGCCTCCTTGCCTAGATGGTGACAATCGTCGTCGGTTGGCGGTTGGCAGGAGTGTGCCCAAAGTGCTCCATTCGGCATTATCCGTGGAAATCCTTGTGCCAGAGCGACGCTTTTTCACCCGGGTGATCTTGGAGGCAGGCGGCAGGATGGAACCCGCAGGTGGAGAATGAGTGGCAGGGAATGGGTAAATACCACAGATTGGAGTGATGCCACATGAAATGGAGGCCGACGTTCGGGCTCTGCCTTGTCGTCACGTTGGCGATCGCGGGAGCGGGTTGCGCGCTCAGGCCGCCTGTTGCTGCCGGCAGCGGGTCCATGGTGGTTGCTGCGGCCATCAGGAGCGTGCCAAGTGCGTCGTCCGCGCCGGAGCTGATTGTGCTGACGCTCAGCATGGGAGGATTCACCCTCAAACACGAGATGCCTGTTGATGGAGGCGCGGCAAGCGGCGCCATTCAGTCCCTTGCTGCCGGGAACTGGTTGATAGACGCAGTTGCCGTGGATAGTGATGGCGACGCGATCTATGCGGGCCGAGCCAAAGCTCAGGTGAAACGGGACAGTGTAACCCCTATATCGATTACGCTACGCGCAGTGGAGGGTCGTGTCAGAATCCAGGTGTCAGCTGCGGGAATAGCTGACACGGCGACGGTTCATTCGGCCGACATCTTCGTCTACTATGCGAGCAGCAGCTCAGCGTATCGTTCCTATAAGGACATATGCGAGCAAGACGGGTACTTCATTGTTGAAGATACCGGGTATCCTCCGCGTTCCTATGACTTCCGCGTAGTGCTGAAGGCAGAGGACGGATCAGTACTGTACGAGAGCGAGTACGCCAGTTTCGGAGTGTGCCCCGGCAAGTTCACCGGCGTGACCTGGAGCCCGGGGCTCGGCGATATCCAAATCGATGTGGAGTTCCTAATGGCGCCGGGAGCTCCGGACGACGTGTGCGTCAGCGTAGACGGCTCACAGGCGGCCGTATCATGGACGGCTCCCCCCGATGGGCTTGCGGCGTCCTACAGGGTGTACTGGAGATACTCGCTGTTTGACCGGTACACAACATCCAGGTCTCAGCAGGTCGAGGCGCCTGCGACATCCGCCCTTGTATCCCTGTCCTCCCAGCAGAGAGGGTCAACAGTCCACTTCGTGGTAGTGGCGCGCGACTCGTCGGGGCAGGAGAGCCTGAGGAGTTCCGAGGTTGCTGCGGAGTATCGGTAGGGGGCAGAGCGCGGAGGGCAGAGCGTGAAGAAGGTTCCGCCCGCGCTTTGGGCACGGGCGGAACTGCATTCTGTATCACCTGGCAGACGGAACCGGCCTACAACTTGAGCAAGGTTCGTGCAATGCTGAAGTAGATCATCAGGCCTGTGCCGTCCACTACCGTAGTGATCAACGGCGAGGACATGACTGCCGGGTCCAAGCGGAGCGCCGTGGCAGCTATGGGCAGCATGGCCCCTACGATTGTCGCCACGGTGACGATTACCAGCACTGAGGTGCACACGATCACTCCGATGAGTGGGTTGCCGCCAACCCTCCACGCTCGAAGGAAGGCTATGCCCGACATCGACAGGCCCAGGGCAAGGCCCAGCGTAAGCTCGCGGGCGAATACCGACCAGACGTCCCGTAGCCGTATATCGCGAACTGCGAGCCCGCGGATGACCACTGAGGCGGCCTGCGAGCCCGCATTGCCGCCGCAGTCTATCAGCAGCGGTATGAAAAACGTCAGTTCGATGACGGACTGCATAGCTGTGCTGAAATTCT
>CAYZHL010000269.1:0-3876 GCA_964478095.1 uncultured Clostridia bacterium
ACCGGAGACCTAATGGCGCACGCCACAAACGACATCCCTGCAATCAGGCAGACGTTCGGGCAGGGGTTCATCCTGTTGACTGACGCCGTTTTCATGACAACCGCCACACTAATCATACTGTTCAAGACAACGCCGCTCCAACTGGCTCTGCTGAGCTTACTCCCCTTCCCTTTCCTGGCCCTGGGGACGACGCTTTTCAGCAAGCTAGTCGGCCCGCGTTTCCGAGCCGTGCACGAGGCCTTCTCCGATCTCACCGAGCGAGCGCAGGAGAGTATAGCAGGCATCCGAGTAGTGAAGGCGTTCGTGCAGGAGAAGGCAGAAACAAGCAGGTTCATGGAGGTCGCCCAAAAGAACGTAGATGCCAATATGCGCCTGATACGTGTGTGGGGCCTCATGTTCCCCATGAGCGGCTTTGCCTCAACTCTCGCGTTCGTATTCGTGCTCCGGTACGGATCAACCATGATAATCAGGCAGGAGATATCGCTGGGGGACTTTGTTGCCCTCACTAGCTACCTGGCGATGCTTGTGTGGCCGATGATTGCGGTTGGCTGGGTGATAAACGTGGTTCAGCGGGGCTACGCGGCGCTAGACAGGATCAACAAGATCCTGAACGAAGTGCCCGAAGTCGCCGACGAGCCAGGAGCGGTGGATCTACCTGACGCGGCCGGCACAATCGAATTCCGGAATGTCACGTTTTCGTACTCACCGGAACTGCCGCCTGCGCTGAGCGATGTGTCGTTCACGATTGATGCAGGCAAAACGCTGGCCATTGTAGGAAGGACCGGCAGTGGGAAGAGCACGATAGTCAGCCTCCTGACCCGCCTGCACAATCCTCCGCCTGGAAGCGTTTTCATCGATGGCCACGACATCAGGCAAATCACGCTTAGGTCCCTCCGGGGCCAGCTGGGGGTGGCGCCGCAGGAGTCATTCCTGTTCTCAACGACCATTGGCAAGAATATCGCGTTCGCATCTGACGACTACCCCGGGGAGCGAATCGAGCACTTCGCCGAGGTGGCTCAGGTGCGCAAGGACATTTCCGAATTCCCCGACGGATTCGACACAATGGTAGGCGAACGCGGCGTGACTCTATCGGGAGGTCAGAAGCAGCGTGTATGCATCGCACGCGCTCTGATAAAGGAGCCGAAGGTGCTCGTGCTCGATGACTGCCTATCGGCTGTGGATACGCAGACTGAGGAGAGGATACTCCGGGGGCTCAGGGAGTACATGCATGGGCGCACCAGCATCATAATCTCGCACCGCATCTCGACGGTGAAGGACGCAGATGAGATCATCGTCCTTGACGACGGCGTCATCCGGGAGCGAGGTACTCACGACACGCTCGTGGCCGCTGGCGGAATCTACCACGAGCTACACGAGAAACAGCTCCTCGAGGAGGAGTTGGCCAGCAAGAGCTAGCTGGCTGGCTGGCTGACTGAAGAGGTGGATCTGCAATGAACGGCCACAGCAAAGAAGAAGAGATAGTGGGAAAGGCGTACGATTCCAGGCTCATGCGCCGCCTACTCGGGTATGCCAGGCCGTACTGGGTCGTGTTCGCAGTAGTGTTGGCGGTGTTGATGGTGATTGCCGCTGCAGACCTGGTAAGGCCGTATGTCATCAAGATCGCCATCGACGAATACGTGACTGGATATGAGCACCCAATGGCTCGCTTCGAGCCCGACCGGGCGCCCGCCGGCGTGCGGGAAGATCTCAAGATGTACTACGCTGGATCGGTATTCGTAAGGTCTGAGCACCTCCCTGCCGAGACGCGCCATGAAGCTCACTACCAGATGCTAGCCGTATCGGGCAAGTACGTGATAATCGACGAGATCCTGGCTGCGGAGCACGGTCCCGCCGAGCTGCTGGAGACCGCGGAAGGACTGGTCCTCCGCGTAGATTCGCAGAACTACACTGCTCATGTAGTAGATACCGACGATGCTGTCCGCCAGTTCCGCGGGCGCGACATCGAGGCCATCGGGAAACTCGCTCTGCTGCTGCTGGCAGTGGGGATCGGCGCTTTCGCGCTCAACTACGGCCAGACAGTCACGCTACACTACGTGGGCCAGCGCATAGTCTACAATATTCGCCAGGAAGTGTTCACCCACATAAGCCGCATGGACCTGGCCTTTTTCGACCGCAGCCCCGTGGGGCGCCTCGTAACTCGCGTCACCAACGACACCGAAACGCTCAGTGAGATGTACACCAGCGTCCTCGTGAACCTGTTCAAAGACGTGTTTGTGCTGATTGGCATCATCGTAGTCATGTTCCGTCTCAATACACAACTGGCTCTAGTATCTATGGCCACACTGCCGCTGATCGGCATAGTGACTGTTGTGTTCCGAGTCAAGGCGCGCGGTGCCTACAGGAGGGTCAGGGCCACTCTTGCCAGGATCAACGCATTCATGGCCGAGAGTATCTCAGGCATGCGCGTGGTGCAGATATACAGCCGCGAGAAGAGAAAATTCGATGAGTTCGCCGAAGTGAACCGCGACTACTACAAGGCTGGCCTCGGTGAGATGATGGTATACGCCATATTCCGGCCAATAGTGGAGCTCATAGGCACTCTGGCGCTGTCGCTTCTCGTGTGGTACGGCGGCAGACGCGTAATCACAGGCCAGATGCCATTCGGACTGGTATATGCGTTCATCAACTACATAGGGATGTTCTTCGGCCCCATTAACGACTTGACTGAGAAGTACAATATCCTTCAAGCTGCCATGGCTTCATCAGAGCGTATGTTTCAGTTGCTTGATACGCCTATCACTGTGCGCGATCCCGCCCACCCGGTTGACATGGGCCAAATGCGCGGGGAAATCGAGTTTAGGAACGTGTGGTTCGCCTATAACAACGACGACTGGGTGCTTCGCGATGTCAGCTTCACGATAAGGCCTGGTGAGATGGTGGCATTCGTGGGGGCCACCGGAGCGGGCAAGACCTCTATCATCAGCCTCATGAACAGGTTCTACGACATTCAGAAGGGTGCGATACTGGTTGACGGAGTCGATATCCGCGAGTTGCGGGTGAGCGATCTCAGAAGGAACATCGCCACAGTATTGCAAGACGTCTTCCTTTTCACGGGCGACATAAAAGGCAACATCCGACTGAACGACTCCGACATACCGGACGAGAGGATCCGGGAGGTAGCCCATTACGTAAACGCCGACCATTTCATCTCTCGGCTGCCGCACGGTTACGATGAACCCGTGACTGAGCGCGGTTCTACGCTCTCGGCTGGACAGCGCCAGTTGCTCGCGTTCGCGCGCGCTCTGGCCTTCGATCCCGCGATACTCGTGCTTGACGAGGCCACCGCCAATATCGACACCGAGACTGAGCTCTTGATACAAGACGCGCTACCCAGGCTGATCGCTGGACGCACAACCATCGTGGTGGCTCACCGGCTGTCCACAATCCAGCATGCCGACAAGATCATCGTGCTTCACAAAGGACGTATCCGGGAAATGGGCACACACCAGGAACTCCTGGCGCAGAAGGGGATCTACCACGACCTATATAGGCTGCAGTACAGGGACGATTCTGTGCCGCCGATGTCGCTACACCGCGCCGAAGCTTACCTGCCGGATGAGGCTAACCAGATGGCATAGGTCCGGGATGCATTCCACATGAGGGGCGGCCTGCATAGCCCGGCCTCGGCACTCGGGCCGGGGAGCTACCAGGAATGCTCGGCCGGCTTCCCGCAGCATCTCGATGTCGCCCCAGTTGTCGCCGACGGCCCATGTCTCGGCCTTGTCGGCGTCGAGCGTCCTTCTGAGTTGTTTCAGTATTGCGCCCTTGGTCCTGGCAGGATCGTCGATGGAGACGTTTATCACGACCTCGCCTGTCATCAGGCCATCAGACACCGCCAGCTCATTTGCAAACACA
>CAYZHL010000270.1:0-3849 GCA_964478095.1 uncultured Clostridia bacterium
CGGCTTCGGCCTCAACTACTAGCGCGCGCATCTCCTGAACCTTGGCCTTGTTCTCCTGCTCCAGAGCAAGCGCCGCGAACCTGCGTTCCGCCGCCTTCGCCTGAGCGATGTTCTTGTCGGCCTCCGCTTGATCCATCTGCAGGCGCGCCCCTATGTTCCTGCCCACGTCGACGTCGGCAATATCGATGGACAGGATCTCAAACGCCGTGCCGTCGTCGAGGCCCTTGTTAAGCACGGTGCGCGAGATCATGTCCGGGTTTTCCAGGACTCCCTTGTGGCTCTCGGCAGAGCCCACAGTGGTCACTATGCCCTCGCCCACTCGCGCGATGACCGTAGCTTCGCCGGCTCCTCCGATCAGCCTGTCGATATTGGCGCGCACTGTGACACGCGCCTTGGCCTTGAGCTCGATGCCGTCTTTGGCCACCGCGGCCACGACCGGCGTCTCGATTACCTTTGGGTTGACGCTCATCTGCACCGCTTCAAGCACGTTCCGCCCCGCAAGGTCAATGGCCGCTGCCCGTTCAAAGCTGAGGTTGATGTCGGCTCGCTGCGCGGCGATGAGCGCATCCACGACGCGGTCGACGTTCCCGCCTGCCAGATGGTGGGCCTCAAGTTTGTCAACACTCACCGGTATCCCGGCCTTGACGGATTTGATCATGGGCATGATGATCCTGGCCGGCACCACTCTGCGCAACCTCATTCCGACCAGGGTGAGCAACCCCACCCTCACTCCTGCGGCCCACGCGGATATCCACAGGCCGATAGGGATGAAGTTCAGCAGCACCAGCAGAAACACGATAACCACAAGCGGAATAATCCAGCCAATCGCCGCCATGGCATCCATTATGTCAACCCCCCCGTTCTTCCTGAACAATAGCCCTCACGAACACCCGGTTCCCTTCCACTCGAACCACACGCACATGCGTTCCCTCCGGCACGAAGGCGCCTTCCGAGATCGCCTCGACTCTCCGACCGCTCACGTTAATGGCTCCAACCGGTCGAAGCGGCGTAATCGCCCGCGCTTCCTCGCCAAGAAGTGATCGGAGATCTTCCACTCCAACATAGCCTTCCTCCGGCGCTTCGCTATGCTCCAACACAATCCGGCCCGCACGACCCAGCTTCTTGCCGCCTCGCGACAGGAAGCGGACGAGTAGGAGTACGAGCAGCACTGTGACCACCATGGAGATCGATATTGCTCCCATTGCCTGAGCCGGCGTGGGATAGCTCAGGATCAGGCTGGCGAATATGCTTACGATTCCAAGTATTCCTACCACACCGAAGCCCGGGATAACAAACAGTTCCAGCAGCAGCAGAGTCAGGCCCACGAGAAACAGCACCACTACTTCCCAGCCGGCTAGACCGCCCACGATCCGGCCTCCAAAGAACAGGGCAAGAGAGACCAGGCCGACGGTTCCCGGAATCCCGAAACCGGGCGTGAACACTTCCACGGCGAGCCCGACAAGACCCAGCGTCAAGAGGACTTGCGACACCGCCTGGTTAGTGAGCGCTCTCCCCAACCACTCAGAGGAGGTCATGGACACCTCGTGCAACTCGGCGCCGGCGAGACCGGCCTGTTCCAGCAGGTCGCCGATGTCTCGCACAGTGTAGTCGGCGTAACCCACATCCTTGGCCTGCTTGGCTGTGAGCGTGAGTATTTTGCCCCGCTCAATCAGGCCGGGGATCTCCACATCCGCGTCTACCCTGGCGCCGGCGATCTTAGGGCCGCGCCCATGGAGCCCCCCATCTTCATGCCCACATCGTCACAGGCGATGGCGATCAGAGCTCCTGCCGACCACGCCCTGGTATTGACGAAAGCTATTGTGGGTACTCCCGCCGTCATGATGGAGTCGCGCATCTTGAGCGCCGCGTCGACAAAACCGCCCGGAGTGTCGATCTCGATAATCACCGCATCGGCGCCCGCCTCGCGCGCTTCGCGCAGCCCACGTGCGAGGAAGGCAGCCACACCGTGCTCGATAGCTCCCCGAACAGGCACAGAATAGACCAGAGGCGCTGCGCCGGCAGCCTGAGCGTAACCGACCGCACAGACCAATGACACCAGCACGCCTGCAAGCGCGGCAACGACACGCTTATTAGGTTTCAAACCCGAGTCCCTCCTCTCTTCAATACTCCCTTACGTCCAGATTACCTCACAAGTTCCGAAAACTGCGAATAGAGCCGTTGTCGGCCCAATTATACCATCCGTGGGTTTTCCGCGAAACCATGCCAGCCTGAAGCCTGCCGCTTCGAGAGCTAGTCGACCGGCCTCGGCGACTGCATTGTCATGCCGCGCTTGCCCACCTCGAAATGGACTTCAGGCACGATTGCGATGGCTCGGAACTGGTCGTGCCATGTCGGCGCCACATCCTCTTCCCACACCTTGGCAGGCACCCTGCGTCTCACGCACTCCCCGATGCTGATGACGTCGCAGCCCAGCCTGTTCTGCGCCGCGTCTACGAGCCGCCTGATCCCGGCCTCCAGATGCCGAGATATGCCGGCCTGTAACCTGTCCAGAGACTGCATCGACATGAGTTGCTCGCTTGACAAAACCTCCCGGATATCCACCGTGCCGGTGATTCGGATCACTACCTCTGTCACTAGCCCAGCTGCATGACCTGTGTGGATTCCCTTCGGGAAGAGCGTGTCAGCGTGCGAGCGGATCATCTCAAACCCTATCGTGCCTCCCTCATCGCCCGGCATGGGCATGACGAACGAGTACGCTGGAAGTCTGTTGCAGGCCATCAGGGCCATGGCGGTCTCCTCGGCATCAAGCCATCCCGCCATTCTGTCTCCGCACAGAGCGGCACTACCTTCTACCCTCAGTTCCTTGGGTTCGGTGTCAGGTGCGCTCTCGGCGCCCTCAGGCCCCCCGGCGCCCTGGTCTCGGCCTGCCCGGCCTGCCTCCGCCGTGCTCTCTTCTCCTTCGGGCTGCCCGCCTCCGTCTGCAGGCCCCGCCAGGCTGACGCGGGCCAAGAGAGGCTGGTCGCCTGGCTGCTCAATGGCTGTCAGCAAATCCAAAAAGCGTGATCGCGGCGCCGTCGATGAACGAGCGGTGTTGCGCATGAGATCGTCCAGATACAGCGCTGCCGAGCTCGACTGTTTGGTCTCGACCCCGAGCACGTCTCCCACCGGATCGCTTGTCACGAATACCCATGACTTGTAGCGGAACTGCCCGTCGCGCGCCAGTACGTCAAGGGCCCTCGCGACTCCTCCGCGGGCAAACCGCTCCCCGAACACGAGCGCCCTCACGTGGGCTCGGAAGAGCACCTTGGTGGACCTGTTATTCAGTTGGCGTAAAGCGTCCCACACTGTGTCGCCTATCGACGTCTCTGTCCATGAATGCTGCTTCTCCTCTTCCGCGGGCTTGGCAGACGGAAGCGCCACCTGCGCCCAGACCTCTACTCGGCCGTCTGCCGTTTCGTCGATGCCCAGACCGAGCACGAACCCGACACTCTCGATTTCCCGCGCGTCTCTGCATCCACTGACGGATACGGCGGCAAGTAGGCACGCCATCACGACAGCAGTACGCCCGAGCCGTAGTCCACCAACCGTCACTCTCGACTGCGTTCTAGCCCGCGCCCCTGTCACGGACATCGTTACCCCAGGCCCCGGGCGACCGCGCCGAGCACAAGCACGACGGGTAGCGCTATGGTGTACCACACTGAGTATCTCACGAACGCATTCAGGTAATCGAAGGTCTCCAACACGGTCTTGGGGATCAGGCTGAGTGCGGCGCCGAGCAGCGCATAAGGGATGATGAGGGGGCGATAGTCGCGCAGCCCGAGCACGTCGGCAATGGACGTGATCGACGCGTAGAACACCGTTGCCAGTTTTAGCAGGGCAGCTGAGAAC
>CAYZHL010000271.1:0-3849 GCA_964478095.1 uncultured Clostridia bacterium
CCAAGGCGTATCTAGTGGAGGACGGCGGGAGCGTTGAGCTGATGGTTGGATCCGCGAATGCGACCCATCGGGCTTTCGACGGCGCCAATGTGGAGTTCATGGTCAAGCTGAGCGGCAGGCGATACAAGGTCGGCATTACGAAGATCATTGGGACTAGCGAACAACCAACGCGGTTCGCCGCTTTGCTGCAGCCATACTTGCGATCCGAGACGCAGGACGCCGATGCAAAGCGCAAGGAACTCGAGGCGGTTCTCGAAGCAGTGAGGGAGGCTTTTGCCTGTTCCGACATGCGGGTCACCGTCACTGCTGACGTAGAGGGCTCATTTGGCATGAGAGTGCAGAGTGCCTCCAGCTTCGAACTGCCCGCGGGCGTGAGATGCACTTGCCGTCCCATTACAGTGCACCCCAGCAGGCTTGCCGATGCTCGACCGCTGGCGAGCCGGGGCAGCGTGGGATTCGGCGGGCTCGATGCGGCATCTCTCACGTCCTTTGTGGCCTTCGAGCTAAGCCTCGGCGTTGACGAGGCTCCGCCGCCCGTCGGGTTTGTGCTGAACCTAGAGGCCGAGGGAATGCCAGGGGACCGGCATGCGGCAGTGCTCCGGGGCCTGATCAGAGACGAGGATAGTTTCATCAGCTACGTGAGGATGTTACTCAGTGACGACTTGGACGCTCCAGCCACGGTAGGAGAGGGCTTTCAGATTGCGACCGGATGGCAAACGGACGCGGCCATGTCCAACTGGAGGGATTCATCACTTCTCGAGCCGCTGGTCCGTGCCTACAGCCGTGAGCCTGAGAAGATTGAGTACATAGAGCGACTGCTGGATGATCTGAAGTGCTCAGCTGGAGAAGAAGACGTGATCCCGCCGGCGTTCTTGGCAGTTTGGGCCACGCTCAAGGAGGCGGCCAGCGCGAAGGAGACAAGATCATGATCCGAAGGAAGTGGCAGAAGCCTGACCTTGAGAGCACATTGAGCGGCCTAAAGGACTTTCAGCGCAGTACTGTGGATTACGCATACCATCGACTGTACGAGGCTCGGGATTGCGTGGATAGATTCCTTGTCGCTGATGAAACCGGATTGGGCAAGACATATGTTGCACGCGGCATCATCGCGCGGATAGTAGACAGGCTCTGGGATGACCCCATCGAGAGCATCGATATTGTCTACATATGCTCGAACTCCGCCATAGCCGCCCAGAACGTACGGAAGCTTGTCAGCGCGGAGTCCGCCGGAATAGTGGGATCTAGCAGGGTCACTTTGCTTCCGCCCGAGCTTAGCAGGCTCCGCGAAGCGGGGCACAGGGTGAACGTGATAGCGTTCACTCCCAAGACATCGTTCGACATGGGAAACAGCAGCGGCGTGGTTCGCGAACGTGCGATCATCTACAACATACTCAGGCGCTGCTGGGGACTTGGCGACCGCGAAGGCCCGCTTCGCCTGCTCAGGTGCAACGTCGGCCCTGAGCGCTGGCTGGAAACGATAGAAGCTGAGAAAGCCCAGCCGCTTGATAAGGCGATAATGCAGGATTTCGTGCGGAGATGTGAGCCCTACAGGGATGAGTTTGCTGCACTCACGCGTCAGGCTGCCCGTGTAGATAGAACCGGGTATGAGCCCGCAGGATTCAGACGAGCACAGCTTGCGATGGTGGGCAGACTCCGTCTGGACTTGGCACGGGCCTGCATGTCAGGAATAAGGCCCGCATTGGTCATCATGGACGAGTTCCACAGGTTCCGTGACCTGCTTGACACTGAATCTGAAGCCGGGAACCTGTTTGGGGCGCTTGTGGAGACTGACACTAAGGCGCTGCTGCTGTCGGCCACGCCTTACAAGATGTACACGGTAGGCAATGAAGACGGCGACGATCACTACCGCGATTTCGTGCAGACTGTAGGGTTCCTGCTGGATGACCAGGCGGACAAGGAACGATTCACCCAGAGCCTTGCCCGGCTGAGACTAGAGCTTCAACGTGCTAGGGCGAACGATGGGGCCAGGCTGGAAAGCGCTAGGGCGGCGGTGGAGGGTCAGCTGCGCAGAGTTATGGTACGTACGGAGCGCCTTGCGGCCACTGCCGACCGAAGCGGGATGCTGCAGGAACTGCCTGAAGAGTGCATGCCAAACCCGCGTGACCTGGAGCACTTTCGTGTGGTTGACGCCGTATGCCGCGAGCTCGGAGCCCGCGATGCCGTTGAATACTGGAAGTCGAGTCCCTACATACTCAACCTCATGGATTCGAACTACGACATCAAGAACCGCCTTGAGAAAGTGATTAGCGGTCGGGCGGGCTCAGAGCAGATCAATGGAGCCCTGGAAGACGCCATAGGCGATGGGCTGCAATGGAAGGTTGTGCAGCGCTACCAGGAGATTCCGTTTCCGAACGCGAGGATGCGCGCTCTGCGGAAGAACACCGTAGAAACGGGCCTATGGCGACTGCTCTGGATGCCGCCGTCGATGCCGTACTATGACTCGGGGCACCGTGCTTACCGAAGTATGCCCAGCGAGGGAGTGAGTAAGGCTCTAGTCTTCTCGAAATGGCAGGTCGTTCCTAAGGCCATCTCATTGCTGCTCAGCTACGAAGCAGAACGGTTAGGGACGAAATCCGCCGACACTTGCCTTTGTCCGCGATGATACTGGCGGCCCCGCCAACATGGCCAACATGGCGCTGCTCTACCCGTGTTGGACTTTGGCCACCTGCATCGATCCCGCTCTGTTTGCAGCGAAGCTTACGGCATCCGGAGGTACAGCGCCGTCACAGAAGGACATGATAGTCGAGGCGAGTAGGCAGATACGAAGGCTCCTTGCCCAGATAGAGGTGTCCGCAGATACTGTCAGCCAGGCGGGTGGACGCGATAGCCAAAGGGGGCCGTCTGATACTGCATGGTCTTGGATCAGCCTAGCAGCTCTCGATGCGCACCTCAGTCCCACTTGCGCCAGCAAATGGCTTCATACATCTGAGACCGAAGCGGGGCTGGCGTGGAGAGGTCCAGGCACGGCAAGGCGATGCAGACGACACCGGATTCGCTCTGCATGTCGACCGGTTTACGGCAGAGTTTGACAGGCAACTGCAGTCCGGTGATACCGGTAATCCACAACCGCTGCTGTGGGCGATGGGCGGCGCCGCTGACTCGGTGGTGAACACACTAGCAATGGCGGCATTGGGTTCGCCGGCCGTGGTAGCGTTGCGGGCTCTTCTCAGGCTGCATGACAAGAGATGCGCCGACGCCTGCAGTGACGAGATGGCTATGGGGTTGGCGGCCAGGATCGCACTAGCTTTCCGCGACATGTTCAACCAGGCAGAATCATCGGTTCTGGTGCGGCCGCGCAGGAAGGCCAGAACAGCGCCATACTGGTCGGCAGTGCTCTCCTATTGCCTGGGCGGGAACCTGCAGGCAGTGATGGACGAGTACATGCATATCCTCAATGAGCCCGACCGCAAACTCAGCGACATATGCGACGAGATCGTGAGTGCACTCAGTCTCAGGTCCGGGGCCCTCGGCTTCGATGAGATCGTGCACGCTCCTGGAGTCACCACGACAGGCATTGCACTCAAGCAACGCAAAATGCGCTGCAGATTCGCTATGCGATTCGGCGAGAGTGCTACAGACGATGTGACTTACCGCTCTTCAGACATCATAAGGCCCACGCAGGTGATGTCGGCCTTCAACTCCCCATTCCGCCCGTTCGTGCTCGCCACTACATCAATCGGCCAGGAAGGGCTCGATATGCACCGATACTGCTACGATGTGTATCACTGGAATCTGCCTGCTAACCCTGTCGATCTCGAGCAACGCGAAGGCAGGGTGCATCGGTACAAGTGTTATGCAATACGACGTAATCTGGCGGTTCTGTACGGC
>CAYZHL010000272.1:0-3839 GCA_964478095.1 uncultured Clostridia bacterium
CGTGTCAGCGGTGCGCGCATGACCTCGCCAGCCAACACCCCGTCGCGATGATCGGTAAGGATGTGGTTTTGCCACTCACTCTACCGCCTGGCGATACATACCGTTGTGGACGCAACATCCTTCGTATTGATGCGAGATGAGCCGATCAGTACTGCCCTGACTCTCGACCGGCATTTTGCCCAGGAGGGCTTTGCGGTGATTCCAACGCCCGAAGAGCTCCTGGATGAGCCGGGCCCACCCTATGGTGCCGCGACTGAGGCCGCAGGCCCAGCCGATATCCCAAAACGCCCAGCGACGGAGTAGTGTCAGACCGGTTACTACGTCGGAATGCATTGCCGCATGCCCCGAGATTGCACGAACAGGGGAAGGTCCGGCTCCATGAACGACCGTGCATACACTCCTGCGGTAGAACTAGTACACGTAAGCAAGACCAAGCCTGTCTTGCTGGGCGATTCTACACCTTGTTCCGGCATTCTCATCCCTACTGCCCGACCGACAGGGCGATGAAGCGGCGCGAGTTCGATCATCGCGCCGCTTCAACCATGAGGGCAATTCGCTATTGATCAGAGGTCATGAACTCGTCTCCGCCGAATGCGTCGCGCGCTGAGAACTCCGGCGATTGAGAGAGAGTATTCAGTCGCCTCAGGCCCCGAGTGTCTCCGTCGATCTCGAAGACGTTCCACCATGTGTTCCCCTCGTATCCCACATCTGGAACGGTGGCCGTGTACCGACGTGAACCACCGACATAGATTGTCACCGTTGCGCCACACCCTCTGAGCGGCGGAGACACGCTGTGGTTATTCACTGAATAGGAGTACTTCCCGCTCGCAAGCGAGGATATCGTGATCGTTTCAGGGCCGTAGCCGTTGCGGACGTCACCGTCAAGCTCAACACCGGAATCGTAAGTGCTGCCGAAGTACACATGACCGCCCCGCGGCGTCCACATATGTGCATCAAGATCAGGAGGTTGCAGCCCCCATGTCAGCTCAGCTTTTATGTACCCGGAAGACAGGATTGGTATCATCTTCGGATCATAGTGGGTACCCAGGATGGGGTCAGAAACGTTGATTTTCTCCTTGCTATCAACATAGCCCGACTTTCTGCAACTGATGACCCGGGCGCCTTCCGTCACTTCTAGGCTGTACGCACCGTTCTCGTCAGTGTAGGTGTAATTGTCGCCCCATGACACCTCTGCACCGCTCAGCCGGTTACCCGTAACCTGGTCATACACAACACCCCAGACCTCACATCTCCACCCAGCCTCCCAGTTGTCGAAGCAACCACCCATGCTCATCGCCGCAAGACCCAATACCAGTACGGCAGCGAAAGCCTTTCGAAGCATCAGCAGCCATCCACTCCTCTCGCCCGGATCCGATTTCCAGGCATGTATACCAGTTCTCCCAAACTAGCCAATCTCCTTCTCACATGTGAAGGCAAACCTGTCGGTCAGCAGACAAGCGGCTTTCAGTCCGCGTCCTGTTCTCTCATCAGCCCGCGGCATCCTATCGCGTTGACGCTTTCAGGCGATGCGCTGAGCGGTGGCCCAGCACGTCGATGGAGAAGAAGCTGCGCCGGGCCCTGAGGGCTGCAGTCGCTGCACGCACCCTTGGCGGGCAAGCCCAGCCGATATTGCAAAACGCCCAGCGGGGGAGTAATATCAAGCGGGTTGCCGCATCGGCTTGCATTGCGGCCTGCCCTCAGATTCTACGAGCAAGGGAAGGTCCGGCTCAATGAACGACCCTGTACACACTCCTGCGGTAGAACTAATCCACGTAAGCAAGACCAAACCCGTCTTGCTGGGTGATTCGGTGACTCAGCTTCAGGTGATCCAGGACGTCTCATTTAGCGTGCCTAAGGGCGAGATCCTGGCCCTTATGGGACCCTCCGGGTCGGGCAAATCCACTCTCCTGCGGATGATAAACAGGCTTGAAGACCCCACCGCCGGGCAGATTAGCCTGTTTGGGACGGACATTTCATCCTTGGATGTGCGGGAGCTCAGACGGCGCGTGGGGATGGTCTTCCAGACCCCGGCCTTGATCGCCGGCACGGTCGCGGACAACGTGTCGTACGGCCCGCGCTTACGCGGGGAGGGTTGCGATCCCAGTGAGTATCTCGACCTAGTGCAGCTCGAGCGCGACCTGCTCAATCGGCCCGCCACGGCCCTATCTGTTGGACAGCAACAGCGGATGTGCATAGCCCGAGCTCTGGCCAACCGCCCCGAGGTGCTGTTGCTGGACGAGCCTACATCTGCCCTGGACCAGACGGCGGCTAACACCGTGCTGGACCTGGTATGCCGTCTCAACCGCGAGCTGGGGTTGACTGTGATCATGGTGACGCATCTGATGGAGCATGCCCGCGCAGTGGGCACGCGAGTCGCGCTGCTTGTGCGGGGCGCTAAGATCGAGGAATGTCCGGCGGACGACTTCTTTGCGGGTCCTGCCACTGAAGTTGGGCGAAGATTCTTGCAGGGGGAACTGTCAGATGAACGCTAGTGCCTACATCCATATCTCATTGATCGATCTTCTCATAGCCCTGCTCTTCGTGGGAGTCACCGCACTCGTCTCATACTGGCAAGGCCTTGGGCTGGAGCGCGACATCGCCGTCGGAACAGTGCGAACCTTCGTCCAGCTGCTGACGGTGGGGTTCGTCCTGCAGCGGCTATTCGACGCATCACGATGGTACTGGGTAGTAGTGGCACTAGCCATCATGACGACGGTGGCCGGGTACAACGCCATGAAAAGGCAGTCGGGGGCGAAGCAAGGGCTTTTTGCAGTCATGACTGCCGCCATTGTCACTGGAGGCGTCATCACCTTAATCCTCGTGATCGGAGTGGTGCTGCGCGTGCGACCGTGGTACCAACCTCAGTATGTGATACCCATCGCCGGCATGATAATCGGAAACTCCATGACTGGAGCCGCGCTCGTGGTCAACAGATTCAACTCAGAGTTGACGCTGCGCCGCAGCGAAGTCGAGGCCTCGCTGGCGCTCGGGGCGACCGCGCGCGAGGCGGCGGCAGGCGCGCTTAGGGAGTCCCTGCGCGCTGCGATGATGCCCACGATAAACTCCATGATGACAGTGGGCCTGGTGCAGTTACCCGGTATGATGACCGGGCAGATCATCTCGGGCGCGAGCCCTCTGGATGCAGTGCGATACCAGGTTGTGGTGATGCTGATGATCGCAGCCGCCACAGCTGTAACCGCGATGACAGCCGCCTTCGGGTCGCTTGGCGTCTTCTTCACACCCGCTCAGCAGCTGTCACCACGGCTCGAGCTGGGCAAGCATTGGGATGCCTACAGAGCCAGAACGGAGCATTGAGCCGGGTCTTGCACACGGGCGTCCCGGCGGATCGCTCTTGCGCACCTCAGACGATGCCGTCGCGATGCTGCCGGCAGGTTGGAGCTATAGGCGAAGGCCGGGCAGTACCGCCCGGATTATCCCCTGCGCGCATCCTCAGCGTGCCCTGAAAGGCCATTGCGAGATCTATGCGGCCATTATCCCAGCGGATCAGCCATGTGCTGCTCGTTATACAAGTACGAGTAGCTCATCCAGGTGAACTCGTCTATGCCAAGGACGCTTTTGAACCTGTCGCGGCGAGACTATCCTTCGTCTGTGACGCCGGGAGCGCCAGCGTCCAGGACCCCCCTGAGGGCATCGACATCGTCGTCTTTGAGCCCGAATTCTCGGAACATCTTGGCCTCATCTTCACTCATGCTCACTGTCCATTCGGATGATTCGGGCGTCTGTGCACCTCGAAGGCCTTTGCTGCTCGTTCCTCGCCTCCGGCAGACAGACGGTATCCCCAGCCATACTCATCGGCGTCGAAGAAGAACAGAAGGGGA
>CAYZHL010000273.1:0-3827 GCA_964478095.1 uncultured Clostridia bacterium
GATGAAGGTGGAAGGATAGTCTGCGTATCGCCAGACGGAACCCGAACCTGCCTTGAGAGCCCTGTGGCCGTGGAGATCGCCGCTCTTGATCCGGGCGGCGCCCAGGGCGCGTCTTCGCGTGACTCCGTCAGGCCGCTGATATGGGTGGGTCAGCCCGGTTCCGTGTACCGCGGGGAGTTCGAACTAGCCTGCGGCAAGTCCGGTGAGATGCTCGTGATCAATACGCTTGACCTGGAAGACTACGTCGCCGGTGTGGCGCCGTACGAGATCGGCGCGGGCGCGCCTTTCGAGGCGCTGAAGGCGCAGGCTGTCGTAGCGCGAACCGAGGCCTTGGCGCTTGCGGGGCGCCATAACAACGAGCCCTTCGATGCTTGCTCGTCAACGCATTGCCAGGTCTATCGAGGAGCCAGCGCTGAGCTCGACCGGCCTGACGTGAGGCGCGCCGTGGAATCGACGCGGGGCGAGACGCTCTTCTGGGGCGGCCGACCTGCGCCCGGCGCCAAGTATCACGCGTGCTGCGGGGGCGTGACGGAGAACGCGGGCGCGCTGTGGCGATTCGACGTGCCATACATGGTCGGCGTGGATTGCGGTGTGTTGGGGCCGGAGGCGCCGACGAGGGGCGCGGCGGCGATCCGTGATGAGGAGGCGCTGCGCAAGGCTATCGCCACCCCGAACCCGGGGGACTTCTGTTACGGATCCAATGGGTACAGATGGAAGGTGGAGTACACCGCCGGACAGCTGGCGGCGGTGCTTGCGCCCGTGATCGGCCGATTTGAACACCCCGAATCACGGGTCGTTCAGGTTGCAGTGGTCGAGAGGACTCCGCGCGGTTCTGCCATTCGCGTAAGGGTGACCACGACCGAAGGCGAATACGAAATCGCGGGCGAATACGCGATCCGGTCGGCGCTCGGGGGCACAGTTACCATCAAAAGCGGTGTATTCGTCGTGGACACCGAAGGCGATCCGCCTTCGGCTTTCGTCTTCTCCGGGGCCGGATACGGCCATGGTGTGGGAATGTGCCAGTACGGCGCCAGAGGAATGGCCCGGGCAGGATACAACTATCGGGCGATATTGGAGCATTACTATCCAGACACGACAGTAGAACACATACTCCGCCCAGTCGGCAATTGAGGGTGATGTCTGTGGACGATAGAGTCTACGAGCGCGCGCGGTCGGGCGACAGGAGCGCGGTGAATGAGCTGTTCGAGGCATATGCCGATACCGCGGCTAAGATGGCAAGGCAGATGGCCGGCGCATGCCAGGACCTAGAAGACATCGTTCAGGAGACTCTTCTCAGAGCGTTCCGTTCGATTGGCAACTTCAGATGGGATAGCTCCTTTCAGACGTGGCTCTACCGCATAACAGCCAATGTGTGCCGCGATTTCGCCCGAAAGGCCGCCGCATGCCGTTGTGTGTCGCTCGATGAGATGTGCGGCGATGATGAAGGAGCGACAGGCTCCGCGTGCCAGGTAGTGTCTTCCACAGCGACTCAGCCTGAGGCGGAGGCTATCCGAACAGAAGAGCGTGAGGCCATTGTGCGGGCTGTAGCTGCCCTTCCCCGTCTGGACCGGGCAGTGTTCGTGATGCGAGAGATAGGAAGCCTGTCGTATAGGGACATTGCGAGCTCGCTCGGATGCTCAATCGAGAGCGTGCGTTCACGCTTGGCCCGCGCCCGCCGGCAGGTGCGGATCAACATCGGAGCATTCTTGCCGGACGCAACCCTTCCGTGACACGTTTTTGACCTCCTTTCGTCTAACCTAGAGAGGGGAGGAATACGCGTGTCACTGGTGCGGATAGTTACCGATAGCTCCAACGGCATCCCACCGGAGTTCATAGAGAAGTACGGAATCGAGATCGTGCCCATTCAGGTGCAGTTCGGCGCCGACTCGTACAAAGAGGGTCGCGACCTGTCATTGGCCGAGTTCTACAGGCGACTCGATGAGCCTGTGCTTCCCACCACTTCGCAGCCGTCGCCCGGCGATTTCGTAGAGGCGTACAAAGGGCTTGTGGGCAAATGCGATGAGATCATCTCGATCCATCTCACATCCAAAGGCAGCGGCACGTGTCAGTCTGCTCGGCTTGCATCCCAGATGATTGAGGGAGTACGCATTACGATTGTGGACACCCTTACCGCCAGCATGGGCACGGGCCTGATTGTCATGGCCGCGGCTGAGGCAGCCCAACGCGGATGCGGACGTGAAGAGATAATGCGAATCATCCAGCGCGGAATGGACACAACTAGAGTGTTTGTGGCATTGCCCACGCTGAAGTACCTGCGGCGAAGCGGGCGCGTCCCGCAGGTGCAGGCATGGGTAGCCGGGCTGCTTTCCATCAACCCCATCCTGGGCGTGCGGGACGGCATGGTCGAGGCGGTTGAGCGAGTACGGACTTTCCGCGGGTGCGTGCGCCGTGTTGTGGAGCTCGCTGGTGAGGGTTGCAAGGGAAAGGCCTCGCGTATTGTGGTCATGCATACGAATGCGCTGGATGAGGCGCGCGCTCTGCTTGAGCAGGCGAGGCAGACCATGCAGTTCGACGAGGCGTACTTCTCTGAAATGGGAGGGTCCATGGCAGTGCATGGAGGGCCGGGCATGCTGGGAATAGCAGTGACCCAGGTGTGACGACCCGGATCTGTACACCCACGGCTGAGCCCACTCGCCTCCGGGCTCGGTGGTGCGTGTAGGTTTTGTAGGTAATAGCAAGTGGCAAAGACGGTATGTATCGCCAGGCGGTAGAGTGAGCGGCGAAACCACATCCTTACCGATCATCGCGACGGGGTGTTGGCTGGCGAGGTCATGCTCGCACCACCGAAACGGCTATTTGGCTGGTCTTGGGGTCATGGCCGTCAGGCAAAACGGCTGGAGCTGGGATATTGTCAATAATCATCATTAGTTTTGGAGATACCGGCAATTTTTGCGTACATCGATTTCGAAGGGCCGCCTGACCGCCTCCAAATCACGAGAACTGGGGGGTACCTGACAGGTTTAGGCATTGAAGCAGGGCGCGGTCCGGCACAATATCCCTCATTATGGCGTTATAGGGTAACAGCGCGGAATGAATGGTGGACAGTGCCATAGATTTGCCAATAACTCGGCGGTGTACGGCCCCCCGGACTCCTTTTCCTGGGCCCATTCGCCCTCCAGGGCCCTCGGTCCAAATCGATGTACTCAAAAAGTGACGGTATCTCGAAAAGTGTTGCTGATTTGTGACACTATCCCTGCTCCAGGGCTTGCGCTGCTCAGTTGTCGCGATTGTGCCAGCTAAAGGGCCTTTCGGTTGACGCGGCCCGTGGTCGTTATCTTGTTTGGCTTCCGCTGGTGTGCCCGAGTTCCGGTTCGTTCCATGGCGACTATGCGGACCTACCAGGAGAAGTATCGTAGCAGGTGCTTTGTTGCGACGCCTCGGAACGGCTTCAGCCGGCAGCAGAAATCGCAAACCACGCGTTGGGCGTTCTGCATGTGGTAGAGCGGGCCGGGGTCGACGCGGTCGGATCGGATTTGAACGGCAAGCGTGACGAATTCTGGTGCAATCGCAGGGAAAAGGCCAGATCAGGGGCGCAAGGCCAACCGAACCTCTAGGGGTAGCCTAGCCGACCACAAGGGAGGAAACGACGCCAGGCTTTAGGAACCACAATCCCTACACGCACCTCTGTGGCACTTGCAGCTTGACTATCATCCTGCACTGGAGCAGAAACCGAGGGAGTGATCTATCTTGACTGGACTAATGCTGCCCGCGAGTATCGCGGAGATTGTCGGAAACGGTACGCTGTCGCGCGATACCGTTGGGTGTTCAGCCTCGGCGGTCTTCCGTGTTCAGGGCTTGGCGGGAGG
>CAYZHL010000274.1:0-2126 GCA_964478095.1 uncultured Clostridia bacterium
TTATTAGGCAGCGGCGCGGGGCCGGGGCCAGGGCCGGAGCCGAGGCGGGATCCGTGGGGCCGACGGGCGCCGACGGCCGAGATCCGGCCGCAGGCGCGTGCAAGGAGGAATGACGGATGTTCGGTTCATTCACTGAAAGGGCGCAGCGCGTCCTCATTCTGTCGCAGGAGGAGGCACGCAAGCTCGGCCACAACTTCGTAGGCACCGAGCATATCCTGCTGGGTCTGGCCCGTGAGGGCCAGGGCGTGGCCGCGCGCGCTCTTCAGAATCTGGGAATAGAACCCGATGCGGTAAGGACAGAAGTAGAGAGCATAATCGGACGCGGCGACCCGGACGGTGTGGACACGGTGGGCCTTAGCCCCAGGGCCAAGCGCGTGCTGGAGTTGGCCATCGACGAGGCCCGCACCATGGGTCACGGCTATGTAGGCACGGAGCACCTGCTTCTCGGGCTGATTCGCGAGGGCGAAGGCGTGGCCGCGCAGGTGCTGGAGAATCTTGGCGCCGATCTTGACCACGTAAGGGCGGAGGTTCTCGAACTGCTGGGCGGAACGGGAGGCGCAGGCGGCCCTCAGCGCCAGGATACTGCTGGGCAGGGTGCGGGGCGCGCCCAGCGGAAGAAGGGTACGCCCACTCTGGAGCAGTTCGGGCGGGATCTGACTGCCATGGCACGCGAGGGCAAGCTGGATCCGGTGATCGGTCGAGACCGTGAGATGAACCGAGTCATCCAGGTGCTGTCGAGGCGCACGAAGAACAACCCGGTGCTCATAGGAGACCCCGGCGTGGGCAAGACGGCCATCGTTGAGGGCCTAGCGCAGCGAATCGTCAAAGGCGATGTGCCCGAGCTGCTCAAGGAGAAGCGCGTGCTCACCATGGACATGGGATCGATAGTTGCCGGCACCAAGTACCGCGGCGAGTTCGAGGAGAGGCTCAAGAAGGTCATAGACGAGATAATCAACTCCGGCGATGTGATCCTGTTCATCGATGAACTGCACACAGTGGTGGGAGCGGGCGCCGCTGAAGGCGCCATCGACGCGGCCAACATCTTGAAGCCTGCGTTGGCCCGCGGCGAATTGCAGTGTGTCGGGGCAACCACGCTCAATGAATACAGAAAGTACATCGAAAAAGACGCTGCTTTGGAGAGGCGGTTCCAGACAATCCAAGTCGGGGAGCCGTCAGTCGACGAGACTGTGTCCATACTCGAAGGGCTGCGCGACAGGTACGAGGCCCATCACAGGGTGAAGATAGCCGACGGCGCGCTGAGGGCGGCGGCGGTTCTGTCCGACCGGTTCATAACCGACCGCTTCCTGCCCGACAAGGCCATCGACCTGGTGGATGAAGCCAGCTCCAAGGCACGCCTTGCCACTCACGTTGCGCCTCCCGACATCAAACGACTCGAGGAAGAGCTGGAGCGGGTCAGGGCCGAAAAGGAAGCGGCCATACAGAACGAGGAGTTCGAGAAGGCCGCGCAGCTGCGCGATGAGGAGCAAAAAACGCGTGACCGCATCGAGGAGCAGCGCAAGGAGTGGCAGAGCCGACGATATATCGATGGGGCCGTAGTTACCGAGGAGGAAATCGCCCAGGTAGTGGCGGCATGGACCGGGGTGCCGGTGACCAGGATCGAGCAGACCGAGGCGGATCGATTGCTCAAGCTGGAGGATGTACTGCACCGAAGGGTCATCTCGCAGCATGAAGCTGTGACGGCTGTGGCCAAGGCCGTAAGGCGGGCTCACGCTGGCCTGAAGAACCCGAGGCGTCCCGTGGGCTCCTTTCTCTTCCTAGGGCCCACAGGCGTAGGCAAGACTGAACTGGCCAGGGCGCTTGCCGAGGCGCTGTTCGGCGATGAGGATTCCATGATCCGGCTGGACATGTCGGAGTACATGGAACGACACACAGTATCGCGACTGGTCGGAGCGCCTCCTGGATACGTGGGGTATGAAGAGGCGGGGCAACTCACTGAGAAGGTGCGCCGCCGCCCGTACTCGGTGATTCTCTTTGACGAGATGGAGAAGGCTCACCCGGAAGTGTTCAACATCCTCCTGCAGGTCTTGGAGGACGGGCGTCTCACCGACGGCCAGGGCAGGACTGTGGATTTCAGGAACAGTGTGCTGATAATGACGTCCAACGTA
>CAYZHL010000274.1:2161-3792 GCA_964478095.1 uncultured Clostridia bacterium
CAGGCCCGAATTCCTGAACCGCGTGGACGAAGTAATCGTCTTCCATGCACTGGGGCGCGAGGAGCTTGAGCAGATAGTCGAACTCATGCTTGCCGAGGTCCGCGCTCATCTGGATCCCAGGGGCATACACCTCGCGTTCACGCCCGCTGCCAAAGACGCTCTTGTGAACGAAGGCTACAGCCCCGAGTACGGAGCACGGCCGCTCAGGCGGGTGATCCAGCGAATGGTGGAGGATCGTCTGTCGGACGAGATAATCGCCGGTCGGATCAGGGACGGCCAGGAAGTGACAATAGACGCGGAAGGGGGCACACTCGTCTTTCGCGTTCAGGACCAGAAGGTTTCGGAGGATGGTGCAGCGAAGGTTATCAGTTAGGAGCGCAAGAGCCTGAGCTTTGGGGGGCGGCGTATGAAGGGCCCGAGGGGCGTTTTCGTCTGCCAGGAATGCGGATACGAATCCGCTAAATGGATGGGCAAGTGCCCGGCCTGCGCCAGCTGGAACCGGTTTGTAGAAGAGGTCCGGCAGGAGGCGGCGCCTGTGCGCGTGGCGGGCCGGCGCGGCGCCTCCGGGCGCGGCCTGGCAGGGGCGGCGGGGCCGGCATTGGCATCGGCGCCGATCCCGGTGGGTGAGGTGATCTCCGGGCACGAGGAGCGCCTGATCACCGGGATAGGCGAGTTCGACCGGGTGCTGGGCGGCGGAATCGTGGCCGGGTCGGTGGCGCTGATTGGGGGCGACCCCGGCATCGGGAAGTCCACGATACTGCTGCAGGTATCGGCGAGTGTTGCCCGGCGGACCGGGCCCGTGCTCTACGTCACAGGCGAGGAATCGGCGCGCCAAGTCGGCTTGCGCGCAGCTCGACTCGATGCCAAGTGCGAGCGACTCCTCGTGCTCTGCGAAACCGACGTCATCTCCATTGTAGAGCAGATCCATGCGGTCCGCCCGGCGCTAGTGGTGATCGACTCGATCCAGACAATGGACTACGCCGGCCTGGAATCGTCGCCCGGCAGCGTGGGCCAGGTGCGGGAGTGCACGGCCCTGCTGATGCGCGCGGCCAAGGAACGAGGAGTGCCGGTGTTTCTTGTGGGCCATGTCACCAAATCCGGTGCGATTGCCGGCCCTAAGGTCTTGGAGCACATAGTCGACACTGTGCTCTACTTCGAAGGTGAGAGCGTCCATGCCCATCGCATCATACGGGCTGTGAAGAACAGGTACGGCTCGACCAACGAAGTCGGGATTTTCGCCATGACCGATGCCGGGCTTGAGCAGGTAGAAAACCCATCTGAGATGCTTTTGTCGGAGCGGCCGGGAGGCGCGGCCGGCTCTGTAGTCGTGGCCAGCCTGGAAGGGACTCGGCCGCTCTTGGTGGAAGTCCAGTCCTTGGTGGCCCGGTCGGTCACCGGCACTCCCCGCAGGACCACTACGGGCGTCGACTACAACAGAACGGCCATAATCATCGCGGTGCTTGAAAGGCGAGCAGGCTTTGCCATCGGAATGGAAGACATCTACGTGAATGTGGCAGGCGGAGTCGCCCTGAACGAACCGGCCGTAGATCTGGGGATAGCAGCGGCCGTGGTATCCAGTTTCCGCGGCGTGCCAACCTCGGGCGGCACGGTGGTCTTTGGCGAGGTGGGGC
>CAYZHL010000275.1:0-3603 GCA_964478095.1 uncultured Clostridia bacterium
GAGTACAGCCTGATGCTCAGGATATGGAGCCTTGTGGGCGGGAGGGCAGACTCCGAGGCCCACATCAGACTCGCCGACCCCGCCGTCCGGCGCAGGATAGCCGGTATAATCTCCAGAGCCCGCGATGCCGACGCCAGGGCCGCCGGGATGATCAACCGGGCCGGGACTGCTCAGATTACGCAACGCGAGCATCCAGGCGGCACGCCGGAGGCCGGCTCCCGGCGGGCCCCGCCTTCCCGCGGTTGACCCGCGAATACGTCAAGGTTATGATTGTATACGGGATTTAGCACTTGTTGTCGCTATGCAGTATAGCGTGGTATGACGTGGGGGTGACTTGATGTTCAGGATCATGGAGAAGCGCCTCCTGGCGCCGGCTGTACACCAGCTGGTGGTGGAAGCACCTCTCGTAGCTAGGAGAGCGCGCCCGGGCAACTTTGTGATTGTTCGAACAGATGAGACTGGTGAGAGAATTCCGCTCACCATCGCCGACTATGACCCTGAGAAGGGGACTGTCATGCTGGTGGTCCAGGAGGTCGGCAAGAGTACCATGGACATCGGCCTGATGGAGGAAGGCGATTCGTTCACAGACGTAGCAGGCCCGCTTGGGCAGGCCACTCCGATCAAGAAGGTCGGGACCATAGTAGGCGTGGCCGGCGGGATTGGCGTGGCTCCACTCCTGCCGCAGATTAAGCTGCACAAGGAGATCGGAAACCACGTCATCACAATCGTGGGCGCGCGCACGCGCGATCTATTGATCCTCAAGGACGAAACCGAACAGGCCAGCCATGAAGTGATATTCGCCACCGACGACGGCAGTTTCGGATACCACGGTTTCGTCACCGGCGCTCTGGAAGAACTGATCAAGCAGGGGCGGCAGATCGATGAGGTCACCGCCATCGGTCCTGTGCGCATGATGCAGGCCACCTGTAATCTGACGCGGAAGCACAACATTCCTACCCTCGTTAGCCTCAACGCGGTAATGGTGGACGGCACCGGCATGTGTGGGTGCTGCAGAGTCACTGTGGGCGGCGAGACCAAGTTCTCCTGTGTTGACGGCCCCGACTTTGACGGGCACAAGGTGGACTTCGATGAGCTGGCGTCAAGGCAGGCGTTCTTCCGTGACGAGGAGAATCTCGCACGCGAGCTGGCCGAGCAGAAGAGAGGTGGATGCAAGTGCCACGAGAAATAGTCGACAGAGTGGAAATGCCCAAGCAGTCGCCTGAGGACAGACGGTCTAACTTCGGCGAAGTGGCACTGGGGCTCGACTCTGAGCTGGCCGTGCGCGAAGCGAAGAGGTGCATCCAGTGCAAGACCAAGCCGTGCACTAAGGGATGCCCGGTCGAGGTGGAAATACCCGAGTTCATTGCGCTCATGGCCCAGGGCAAGTTCCGAGAGGCCGACGCCAAGATCAAGGAGAAGAACAGCCTCCCTGCGATCTGCGGCCGAGTGTGCCCCCAGGAAAGCCAGTGTGAAAGCCTATGCACCCTCGGCAAGAAGTTCAAGCCGGTGGCCGTGGGCTCACTCGAGCGGTTCGCGGCCGACTGGACCCGGGAGAATAGTCCCGAATCCGGCTGTGAGAAGACCAACACGGATGGGCCTGCGCTTTCGCTCTGTACGGCGGCCGATGGTATTGAGAGGCCGTCCGCCCGGATAGCTGTGATCGGTTCCGGCCCCGCCGGGCTCACATGCGCCGCCGAACTGGCGCTCATGGGCTATGGGGTTGACATATTCGAATCTCTCCACGAAACCGGCGGAGTGCTGCGGTACGGAATACCTGAGTTCAGGTTGCCCAAGACCATTGTGAACCAGGAAGTCGATTACGTTCGCAGCCTCGGCGTCCGCATATTCACCAACGTTCTAGTCGGTACGACTCTCGACTTGAACGAGATGCTAGCCAAGGGCGAGTACCAGGCAGCATTCATTGGCACAGGCGCTGGGCTCCCCTATTTCCTTGAGATCCCCGGCGAGAACCTTAACGGCGTCTACTCAGCCAACGAGTTCCTGACTCGGGTGAACCTCATGAAGGCATACAGATTTCCCGAGTACGATACGCCGGTCAAGATCGGCAAGCGCGTTACCGTGGTCGGAGCAGGCAACGTCGCTATGGACGCGGCGCGTACCTCGCTCCGCTTGGGCGCCGACGACGTCAAGATCGTGTACAGGCGTTCACGCACGGAGATGCCGGCGCGCCTTGAGGAGATCGAAAACGCTGAAGAGGAAGGCGTACAGATGTTCCTGCTCACCAACCCTGTGCGGATCGTCTCCGACGGCAAGGGCGGGGTCGGCGCGATGGAGTGCATCAAGATGGAACTGGGCGAGCCCGACGCCAGCGGGCGACGGCGTCCGGTGCCTGTGCCTGGTTCTGAGTTCACCATGGATGTCGACACCGTCATAGTCGCAGTAGGGCAGGGGCCTAACCCGCTACTGGCACGGGCCACTCAAGGTCTCGCGCTGAACCGCAAAGGGAACATTGAAGTCCGTGACGAATATGGAGCGACGAGCATTCCTGGCGTGTGGGCGGGCGGCGACATAGTGACCGGGGCCGCCACCGTAATCTCTGCGATGGGTGCGGGAAAGCGAGCCGCCAGGGGTATTGACATCTGGTTGCGTTCCCAATCTTGCCTGGGGGTGTAGCATTCCGTGTTGAGCGACATCGAGATTGCCCAGTCCACCAAGTTGCGCCCTATCCTGGACGTCGCACGAGACGTGGGGCTTTCCGAGGACGATCTGGAGTACTACGGCAAGTACAAGGCGAAGGTATCGCTCAAGACCATTGACAGACTGAGCAACCGGCCTAACGGCAAGCTTATCTACACAACAGCAATTACCGCGACGCCTGCTGGAGAGGGCAAGACCTGCACGGCTGTGGGAGTGACCCAGGCCCTGGGCAAGCTGGGCAAAAAGGCCATGGTCTGCCTGCGGGAACCTTCACTCGGGCCCACCTTCGGAGTAAAAGGCGGCGCGGCCGGAGGCGGCTACTCCCAGGTCCTGCCGATGGAGGACATCAACCTTCACTTTACAGGCGACATCCATGCTGTGAGCACGGCGCACAACCTACTCGCCGCCATGGTCGACAACCACATCCACCAGGGCAATGAACTCGGGATCAACATCCACCGTGTTGTATGGCGCCGAGTTATGGACATGAATGAGCGCCAGCTCCGCAGCATCGTGTGCGGCCTGGGCGGGTCTTCCAACGGCACTCCGAGAGAGTCCGGGTTCGACATCTCGGTGGCGTCGGAGATCATGGCCGTCCTGTGCCTGGCGTCTAGCATGACTGACCTCAAGGCGCGACTGGGCCGTCTCATTGTCGCCTATGACCGCGAAGGCAAGCCGGTTACGGCCGAAGATCTCAAGGCTGTCGGCGCCATGGCCGTCCTGCTCAAGGACGCAATTAAGCCCAACTTGGTCCAGACCGTCGAAGGGCAGCCCGCTTTCGTGCACGGCGGGCCATTTGCGAATATTGCTCACGGCAACAACTCGATAATCGCTACTCGCATGGCGCTGAAGTTGGCCGACTACGTGGTTACTGAAGGCGGATTCGCCGCCGACCTGGGCGCCGAGAAGTTCTTCGACATAGTGCACAGGTTTACGGGGCTCACC
>CAYZHL010000275.1:3613-3791 GCA_964478095.1 uncultured Clostridia bacterium
GATGTCGCGGTCCTTGTGGCGTCAGTGCGCGCTCTGAACATGCACGGCGGCGTGCCCAAGGCCAAGGTCGCCGAAACCAACTTGGAGGCCCTGGAAAAAGGCTGTGCCAACCTCGACAAGCACATCGAGAACCTCAAGAAGTTCGGGCTGCCGATTGTGGTGGCGATCAACAAGTTCC
>CAYZHL010000276.1:0-1753 GCA_964478095.1 uncultured Clostridia bacterium
CCTGAGATCTGGCTTTGCTTGCCCCCAAGCTCTGAGATGATTCGGTATGATCGGGCCAAGTAATCGTCGTCCATCGAAAGCTCCGCGTAGATCTTCATCTCCTGCGACGGGCCGCCCATTATTCCCATCCGCAGAGCGATATTGCTCGTATAGAGCAAGCCGTCGTCAGTCTTGAGATAACGGTCGAACGACAGGCCGACCGCCCTATCCTCCTGCTCAAGCAGACACCAGTTCTCCGAGATAGTGGCCTCAGTCGCTCCGGCGCTCAGAGCAGACAGAAGGAGGGCCAACACCAAACACGAGACCCCGAGCAGAAGACTCCTTCTTGTCAATCGATCAGTCTTCATCAGTCGACTCCTTCCATTCAGAGTAGTCTCCCCGCGTGGCGATCCAGGTTCCTCATCGGCCAAAACCATGCGATCCTGCGGGTCCGCTCCAGATCGCGGAAGATCAGGAGCAGTAACCACATCATACTGCATGCAGTGTACGACTGGAAGTCTCACGTCAGAACACGGCTTACAGGAACCCGGCAAGCCCTGGAGAAGTATGTCGCGCGGAGACTAATCGAGAACTACTCAGGCAGACCTAGAGGAGTCCTGCCCCACTGCGAGTAATAGCATAATCAGTGGCTTCATGGGTTCGGAGGGGTGAGCGCGTGCAGAAGAGAACCTTCGTGGTCAGCATGATGGTCGTGTTCACGATCATCTATTCGGCGGGTGTGGTTGCAGCACGGTCCAAGGTATATAGGAGTTCGGATTATCTGGACAAGGACTACGTGCAGCTTGCAATCATCGGCAACGAGATGATTAGGATCGAGGGCAGGTCCGGAGTGGGCAAGACGGGCTTTGCTCTTGTGCTGGTAGGGTCAGAAGGACGGAAGATAGCCTTTAGGGGCGCCGTAGGTCCAGACGGATTCTATGGCGGAGAGTACGATGTCTCGGAAGTCCGAACCAAAAACACCAATGAACTGTGGATCTCTTTCATCCAAGGGACTGAGAGAACGTACTGGAGCTACTACACAGGCATACGCCTGGACCACGAAGCCGGTGAGCTGTGGTTTGCGCAGTCCCCAGTCTATGAGCACAACCTCGAGGTCTATTCGTCATACTCGCAGCTGCGTCCATCAGAATACCTGGAGATAGAAGTGGTCAATCGTGAGGAGATACGCGAGTTACAGGCGCTGGCTGACGAGATCACTGCGGGAGAGAATACCGACTATGGAAAGCTACTTGCCATCCACGACTGGGTGGCACAGAACATCTACTATAACTACGATGGCTACCGGTCAGGAGACTACGGCAGTATAGACCCACACAGCACCCTGCAGCGTAGGGTATCCATATGCCATGGTTATTCATGGCTGACTGAAGTGCTCCTACGGAGCATCGGAATACCTGCCAGGCTAGTGAGCGGACTCGTATTGGGCCCCCGAGCGCAGGGGAGGTATTGGGATGAAACCCCCGACGCAGACATAGAGATGCATTCATGGAACGAGGCATTCGTAGATGGAAGATGGGTGATCCTCGACGTGACATGGGACGGACGAAATAGGTTTGAGGACGGCCAGTTCAAGCAGGGTGAGATACGCTATCGCTACTTCGACCCCTCACTTGAGGCCTTCTCGCACACTCATAAGATGATGCCTCTAGACGGGTTCTGAAAGGTCTATCACCTGAGTGGTTCTCAGTCATCCTGTCCATTCCTGGACAGGTTTTTCGGGCGACCAGTTCAGATCCTGCCAGGTTTGGTGGGG
>CAYZHL010000276.1:1833-3773 GCA_964478095.1 uncultured Clostridia bacterium
ACCTGCAGGTATAGGCGGTTCACATAATATGGTCGCATACGCGGGACTCTCGTGTCTGCCCGTTGTGGCCCCATATATTCCCAGATATGCTGGGCCTCATCCCCGGCGCGGCAAAACCGGGCAGGTTCTGAATAAGCAGCTCAAGAAACCGGGCACATTCCCTACAGGCCACAGACTGCCTGCTAAACGCGGTTTTGCTGAGGGGCCTGCATAACACGGCCGCCAACAACCTGCATCCCCGAGCCTAGGCAGGCACCGGGTGCGAACCAGAAGAAGAGAGTATTCGGCGCACTGGATATCCGAGCGGGCGCATTCATCTACCGCATCTTTGGTCGACGCCGTCAACGCGTTTTCCGAGCAACGCCCGTCCAAGGTTCAGATGCTGGCCGCCTGATCAGGCCAAAACACTTCCTGAGAACTACTTAGTACTGCGCTCCTTTTCGTCACAGTATTCGGTGGCTTAAGCCTGCATATGCCAGGCGCTAGCTTCTCACCGGTGTGCGCCTCGTCGCCTGCCAAGCTGTCTGGCCTGCCTGTGGGCTGCACCATGCCGATGGCATACTGCGTCTACATACGTATTCTGCAATGCGGCTAGAGATTCTCCATGGAACCCGAGTATCATCCGGGCTAATCATGCGCATGAGATTCGTGCTCGCGCGCACGCAAGAAATCCGCTCTCTGGAGTTGAGGCAGTATCAGGAGGCCCGAAAACTGATCCTGGAGTACCGGCGTAGTCGGGCGGCAGCGTTTCGGCAGACCGTCGCCAGCGAGGACGAGGGGAGCAGGCTTCGCGATTGCGTAGGCTGGTTTCGCAAAACCCAGGCCAGCGTTGCGGATCTCCATGCGGAAAGAATGTCTCACGTGGTTGCTGCGTGTGAACGGGCGTGCCGCGACATTCAACGCGACACAGAAAGACCCCGAGCCGTCTTGGGCTTATCATGAGACAAGATCATCGAGTCGATCAATAACGAAACCCGGAAGATGGACGGCTCGATTCTTGATGTGCGCAAACTGAGCCGAGAGTTCCAACGCGTCGCGGAAGACGCAAAACAATGCAGCCTGGATCAAGTATCCGAGGCGTTCCAGCGCGTGCGGGGGGCCTCTGAGGTTGGGTCTACTACTACGGACACTGTCGAGCGCCCGGAAGCTGAGTTGCGACGTGAGCTTGAGGTCATCAGCAAGGAGTTGATGTGCCAGGTCTCTGAAACGTCGCGAGGCGCGATCGCGGGATCGGTCCGGCTCGGGGGGCTTGCCTCATCGATGAGCCTGGGCCTGCCCGCAAACGAATATGCAGCGAGCACCCGCCGATACTGACCTTGACTCAGCAGAACAGAAGCTGGCAGGCAAGGTGAACACAGGCGTTGATGAGATCGATTCATCAATGTCATGAGTGGGTATAGCCGTTTGCTCGACGAAGCTCTCAGAAACCAGGTGCGCCATAGGCAGTTGGCAAAGGGCCAACGGGTAGCAGCGACCGATGCGCGCCGCTGCCTGGCAGAGGCAATGGAACGGGCTGACCGGGCAGTACGAATAGGTCGAAGATGACGCCCGCTATTGACCCCACAGTGGCCGCTCCGCAAATATCCCGGCGTGGTACCGTACCATCCAAAGCCCCCGGTGTACTCCCCTACGCTGCTGTCGACAAGCTTTCCTTCAGGCATTTGCAGTATCCATCCGGGATAGTAGCCACCGGTCGCAAAGGCAAGTGGTACACTGCCTCCGAACCTCGGGTTTATCTCCAAGAGCACTGGTCCATCGTCAGCTAGAAACGCCTGCGCTGTCATGGGGCTTATCCATCCCATGCTGCCAAGAATGCCAAACGCCGGCGATACTACAAGCCGGCAATGAACTCCCGCACTGTCTTGGCTGCGTCGCCCAGAATCAGAGTGACCTTGTCGCTCGGCTCGTACAGCGGGTTGTCGACCCCGGCGTAACCCGGC
>CAYZHL010000277.1:0-3765 GCA_964478095.1 uncultured Clostridia bacterium
CGCTTGATTCATCCTGCGGCGGCCAGCCGCAATGGGGCCTATTTTCAAGGTAGGTAGGTAGGTCGGGGAAAAAACCGGAGGGTTTTCCGGCAGGCGCGATGAGGCCCTGCGAGAGCACAGGCAAGGCCTTTTGGAACGCCGGTGGCGCCTGGATCTGCTGATCGCCAATGTCGACGAGTCTATCTCTGCGATTGAGGGGGAGTCGCGATGTCTGACAGGGAGAAGTTCAGAGGATTCGTGAAGGAACTGGTCGACGAGAATGAGGCCAAGTACAGCGAGGAAGTCCGCCATCAGAAAGCAGCGGATCTCCATCGCCAGTGGCTAAGCTTCTGGTGGGACTCCTATTCAAAGGAAGCCCATGCCGGACTCGCGCAGGCGTACGTCGTTGATGAGAGGTTCACCGAGTTCTACAACAGATATCAGCCCGGCACAGCAGCGTTCCTCAGGGATGCCATTCTGATCTACACCGGAACCAAGGCGTAGACGTGCGCAAGATACTGGTGGATCGAGCCATCGACACAGAGACGCGGTACGCCTCTGGGCGACCGCGTCTTCCCTGCACACTCCATTTTCGCACCTATGATCGTCCCTGCCGCCGGCCCTGATGGATAATGGCGTCAGCTACCCTCTCCCGGCATCGCCCCGAGGCCTAGCTGCGCGGCCGGCAAAGCGATCGGCCATGACAGCTGCTATCATGTAGATACCTTGCACGATGTCCGGCACGATGGCCAGCAGTAGGAGCAATGCGATGTCCGGCATGAAATAGGCTCCCACCACCCGGAAGTTCCAGGCTCTCGGCTCTCCGAGGATCACGCTGCCGAGGAAGCGGTACAGCACGATCAGCGTGAGTGCCGGGACCAACAGGTGGGGTGCGACCCGCCACGCTATCTGCCGAGCTGTAAGGGACCTGGCTTCGCGGCTCCACCCACGCATGCGTACGAACGAACGAACCGTACCTACCAGCGCGATCACGAACACTGCAAGTATGACGATGCCGACGAGCTTCATCGAAATCCCACCCTCGTCGGGCTGTCGCCCGATGAGCAAGTCTCGAATGCCGGTCTGAAGCTCGCTCGAAGCCACCATGCCGTCAATGAGGTGCTGTTCGTTCATCAGCAGAGCATAGCCTCGATGCTTCTCCGTCAGCAGCGCAGTCTGACACGAATACACCTCATCGGAGCCCCCATGACCGCCGATCGGCTCTCCGCGGTGCGAGCCGGCGCTCCAGCCCATTCCATAGGTGCTGCCCGGAACTTGGGCAGGCGGCAACGCCATGAGCGCTACGCTATCCGGCGACAGAATCCTGGCGCCACCCGAGACGCCTCCATTGTCTATGGCGATCAGGAAACGGCTCAGGTCGCGTGCAGTTGAGACGATGTAGCCTGCACCCAGCAAGTGGGCTCGGAAGATCGGACGGCGGGCTACGGGAAAACCGAACAGCTTGCTGTGCCCCTCTGCCAGCCCTGCCTCCAGAGCATCCTCCTTGTCGGCATAGCTATTCGTCATCCCCAGCGGCTCGAAGATGTGCTCGGTCACATAGTCCGCATAGGACTGCCCGCTGACTGCCTCGATGATCAGCGCCAACGTCGCGTAGTTGGGGTTGAAGTACTGAAACCTAGTCCCCACAGGCGCAGTCAACCGGGCAGACTGAAGATCGCGCACTCCTTGCTCAAGCGTCGCATCGGGACTCAACACCCGGTTGTAACCGAGCTCAGACAGTCCGCTTGTGTGGTTCAGTAGATGGCGGACAGTAATGCTCGCCGAAGCGACTGCGTCGGCTACGCGGAACCACGGCAGATAGGCACTGACAGGCGAGTCGAGGTCGACTAAGTGCTGCTCGACTAGCTGCAAGATAGAGACCGCCGTGAATGACTTCGTCGTCGAACCTATGATCATCGGTGTATCAGGCGTCATAGGCTGCCCATGCCCTGCGGCGCCGTAGCCTTTGGCATAGGTCAGCTCGCCGTCCTCGAACACCACAAGCGAGATGCCCGGGATACGGTGCTTGCGCATCTGCTTATCCACGAAGCTATCAATAGCCGAAACGTCAAGATAACCTGTCGTCGTATCCTCTGCAGCACACACCATCGTGGCCACAGCGCCTAGAACGATAGTGAGTGTCACCGCCACGAGCCACCGCTGTTTCACCCAAGGTACCACCTGGCCATCCTCCCTCAAGTCACCTTCCGGTATCTCTTCGCTGGAAGTAGCCGAATCCTAGGGCTGGGCGAACGCCTACCAGTCTCCAGGATCTGCGCCAGGCACCATCATCTCACAAGTGAGTCTGCAAAGCAATGCTGCGACCTGCTAGCCCTGTGGTTCTGCCCTACATATCTCCTCATCCCAGTGCCGGTTAGCGCTGGCCATGTAATCCTCGTCGCTCATCAACTCCGCGTGAATCCTCCTGGCAGTCTCCTCAGAGACTCGTCCACCGGTAACCATCTCCTTGCCGGCCTGCCGCAGTGCGTCATAGAACTCGCTGATCGCTGGAATGTCGGCTGCTCCGGGGTCCCCAAGAACCTCTCCGCAGTTGCGATAGACCTCCAGCACAGGGGACATCTGAACAACCATGGCCTTGAGCAGGTCGAAGTTGTGTTCCCCGGGGAATCCGCAGTTCGCTACGAAGAACACGCGCGGGTATCGCCTGACCCTGCCATCGTGATAGAAAGTGCCATCGGCGCTCTTGCGAATGTGGGGCGTCGCCAGAGGCAGAAGTCTATCCATGAAGTCCTTTAGCAGCCCCGGCAGTGCTCGATGTCACGCTCTACAAGAAATACCTCTTCTGTTTCGGCGCCTGCCTCTCTTGCCCCTTCTAGCAGCGGTTCGACGATCCTGTGAGTGTTGCTGTTTCTCCCTCGCGGGCTGCCGTTGAAGACCGTCACCTTCATCTAGACCGATCCCCCTCTTCCATTCCCTTCCGACTCTCTCACTCCGCGCCCGCATCATCCACGTTGCAGTATGTCAGCGCCGGTCCTCGGTGGTCCTGACCGAACCAGCACGCCGTGCCCATTCCGCAGTGGCCAACGTGGCGAAGTACTCTGCAGCCACAAGACTCAGACCTCCGATGAGCGTGACCACTCGCAGCAGGCCTATGGTGGGCTCGAACGGCAGGCCTACCATGTGCTGCACCTGACTAGTAATCGTAGGCTCTGTCAGCGCTAACCACGCAGTCACACAACATAGCACGAACAGAATACCTGCAGAAACGACCGCTGCAGTGCGAGCGTCGCGTTGCGCACTCAGAGTGCGTATGCGATCTCCGGCATGGCGACGACCTACGGCAAAACCGCCGAGTAGCCCGACAATCAGGTTCGGAACCGGAAAGGCCATGAAAAAGCCGTAGATCAAGAACGAGTAGAAGACCGCCACACACACGAGGGCCAGCCACGAAATGGTGTATAGCGAACCCAGTCGGCTACGCAGGAGCGTCGCGTCCAGTGCTAGCCCTACAAGGAAACCGGTCCCTGCCATCCATGGAATCCACGGGGTATCGCCAAAGAGCCAGAGCGTCCCCCACCAGCCGGTAAGCATCAGCGCAATAGGGGCGATACCGCCCAGCACGATCATGGATACAGCCTTATCCGCCGCTCGCATGCAAGCAAACCTCCATCACTTGTTAGGCGCCGTGAACGGCTTGTCGTCTTCGGAGCTCACTCGTCCAGCCTCAAAACGTATTCGGGCTGGTCTCCGTAGCAATCTCCAGTGGGCTCGAATCCAAGACGCCGGTAGAACCCCTCCGGGCCTGCCGGGCCGGTCTCGCAGCAC
>CAYZHL010000278.1:0-2582 GCA_964478095.1 uncultured Clostridia bacterium
GTGACCACTGCGTCGGCAAGCGGGTTCGCGTCCGCAAGCGACTGCGACGCGCCGTCTTGCCCGGCATACTCGTCGGTGACCAGCACAGTGCGGATGCCCTTCTTCTCCAGCTTGGCGCAGTTCATTATCAGGTCGGCGTCGGGGTTTCCGAAGCCTTCCTCCGACACGATCGCCCCGTCCGCGCCCAGCATCTCCACGAGCTTGGCAGTGTAGTTGGACGACCTCTCCTTGTCGGCAAGCGTCACGTTCTCGTTGGTGACCACTACGCCGATGAAATTGAAGTCGCGCCCGTGCCGCGCCAGCAGGTCGTGGATGACCGGCGAGTTCTGATGATGGTAAGTGGTGTTCTTGTCGCACGCCGATACGCAGTTGCCGGAGACTATGGCGCCGTCCATCACCTCAGTGGGGTATATGAGGGTAGGCAGAATCCTCTTCGCGTCCACGCCGTAGACATACGTGTCGTGCAGCAGCCCCTGGCTCTGCAACATGTACACGTATGCCACCTTCGGCAGGCCCGGATAGGCCGCCGCCTGCTGAAGCAGTGGCAGACACTCATATACCTCGACCTCGCCAGGCTCCACGTCGCGCCCGGCCTCGCCCAGGTACGCCGCCACCTTGAGGCCGGCCATCCTGATCGCCGCCTCATGCTCGTGCTGAGGCAGCCCGGCGACGGGCTCGCACACCAGCACTACGTTGTTCAGCCTGGAGAACGGAGTATACTCCGCGCCCGGCCCGGTCATGTCGATGATCCCTTCCTGGAATCCGACGATCTTACCGGTGGTGACCACCGCCGCGCCGGCAAGCACGTGAGTGCGCCCCTCGCCCACGGTATCTACCTTGCCTACCATCCCGGGGAATACGCCTCCGGGGCCGGCTACCTTGACACGCGGTTCAATGACATCCTTGACCGGGATTATGCGGACTTCCTCGCCTGGGCGAGCAAGCTCGACGTCGGCGCCGGCGATCCTTTCGTCCTCGCGAACGATTCTCTCAACCTCTGCCCGATCCACGTAGAGCACGCCGTCGCGCACGCAAGTCTCCTGCCCGAACTGGACGTCTTTGATGCGAATCTTACCGAGTTCCAACCGCATTACATTCACCTCCCGTGCTCTTTGATCATGGCCTCTATGTTGGCGGCAGTTGCATCATCCTTGGTCAGCTCCGCCACCTTCTCGCCGCCTTTGTACATGGCTATGGTGGGAAGGCCCAGCACCTTCTGGCCAATGGAGAGGCGCCTGTTCTCCAGCACATTGAGCTTGCAGAACTTGACCTGATCGCCGTACTTTGCGGCTAGCGCCTCCACTTCAGGCACTAGGGCCATACATGGCTCGCACTTGGTGCTCCAGAAATCCACCAGCACCGGGCCGGCGGCCGCAAGCACCTCAGCTTCGAAGTTCTCCTTGTTCACCTCGAGCATCTCAGTTCACCTCCTTCGCCGCACGCTGAAGCAGCCTCAACCGCCGATGACCTTGTCGGCCACGGCGGCAAGCTCCGACTCGTTCGTAGGCCAGCACACCTTCTCCACCAGCTGCCCGCCCCTGAAGAACGCCATGGTGGGCGCTTCAGCGACACCATACCTGCCGGCCACCCGCTGGTTCTTGTAGATATCTATCTTGACCAGGTTCAGCTTACCCTCGTGCGCCGCGGCAACACGCTCCACCGCGGGAAGGAAATCCAGCGAAGCCTGGCTGGTGGGGCTCCAGAAAGCCACCATCACTGGTTCCTTGGGATCCAAAACCATCTCGCGGAAGCCCTCTTCCTCATGGATGTACTTCTCGGCCGCCACCGCCGCGATGGCCCCGTCGGCAGCCGCCGTGATGACCTGGCGCAGATACTTAACACGCGCGTCGCCCGCGCAGTACACGCCATCCACCGATGTCTCCATGAGCTCGTTGGCCACTACATAACCGCGTTTATCCAGCTCAACATGGTCGCGGAGGAAATCCGTCTTGGGCACAGTGCCCACGAACACGAAAACCCCATTGGTTTCGAGCTCAGTCCGCTCGTTGGTCTTGATGTTCCGGATCACTACGGATTCAACGATCCCGTCGCCCTGTATCTCCTCTACCACCGAGTTCCAGACCCATTTCATCTTGGCATTCCGGAATGCGCGGTCCCGGATGATCGCGGTTGCATCCAGAATGCCCTGATCGTGCACTACGATCATCGTGGCTGAGTTGACGAACTTGGTGAGGTACATTGCCTCCTCGACCGCAGCGTCGCCGTTGCCGATCACCACTATGTCGAGATCTTCGAAGAAGTCCGCGTCGCACGTAGCGCAGTAAGAGACCCCCTTGCCGCGCAACTCCCTCTCGCCGGGCAGGCCCAGGGTACGGGGTTCAGCGCCCGGCGCCACGATGACCGCCCGGGCCCGATATTCCTCGCCCCCGCGCGTCCTTACAATCTTCCGGTCTCCTGCAAAATCCACTGTCTCCACATCGCCCCGGACGATCTCCGCTCCGAACTCCTTGGCGTGATCGGCGAACCGGTCCATAAGCTCCGGGCCGGTCATCCCACGGGCGAACCCGGGATAGTTCTCCATCGACCAGGTAGTACGCACCTGCCCTCCCGGACTCCCCTTC
>CAYZHL010000278.1:2592-2861 GCA_964478095.1 uncultured Clostridia bacterium
CCAGCACCACAGTGCTGAGTTTCGCACGCGATGCGTACAGGGCTGCAGCGAGGCCCGCAGGGCCGGCGCCTATGATGAGTACGTCGCATTCCCGAAAAGCCATTGCTCAATGCTCCCTTCAAGTGCACACCTTATGCGCGCCGCCTACATACTGCGCGCGCAGGCTCTCAATTGCGCTCTCCATGAGCGTGCAGTCGATCAGCTGGTAATCCGCGTCCACACGCGGCGGAATCGAGCGGAAGCGAGGAGGCCCGCGCTTATCCACGACA
>CAYZHL010000278.1:2968-3729 GCA_964478095.1 uncultured Clostridia bacterium
TGGGTTTCGTGAGACGATCACGGATCGGTAAGGACTCTCATTGGGCTTCACGCTCCCTGCCAGAGGATGAGTGAGCAGACGGTGGCCAAGATGGATAAGCCCGCGCACGTGCACGAGCACGCCACTAGCCCCGACGTCGACGAACTCCGCGGCTTCGGGCCAGCGGGCCGCCACTTCGGGATTATTGGTAACGATGGTGTAGCTATGCAGCAACAGCGACATCGCCCCCCAACCATTCGCGATATGATCGCCCTTAGTTTGAACCCTGCAGCTATAAACACACGGGGCGGCGACATAGGTCCGGGCGAAACAAAAAGACAGAGAAAACGAAACGGCGATACACACCCGCCGCACGCTTCTCTGTCTGGGGAACCTGAGAGCTTTACTCCTTCGGTGTCCGATGGAAGCTTTCCAGAGACGCTGTCCAGCCGCGATCCTTTTGCCTGAGAGTTTGCGGCGCCGCAGCGGTAACTCGCAGTGCCATTGCTCCTTCGGCGCCCACTTTGGGATTTGCATCCCAAGGGGACCTCTCCCGAGACCTTCATCCAGCTTACAATATGTCCAGATCCTATCGATAATTAGTGTATTCTATCACAATGTGCATGTCAAGCGGCAAGCCCAAGGAAATGCCAGAGTTCGGAGAGAGTACAGAATTGGTAGCCCTGCTCGCGCAGGGCGGGGATGATGGCCTTCAGGGCCTGCACGGTGGCGCCCCGGTATCCTCCGCCGTCGTGCATGAGAATGACCGACCCGTTGGCCAG
>CAYZHL010000279.1:0-2468 GCA_964478095.1 uncultured Clostridia bacterium
CTTTACATCCTTGAAGGGCTCGATGCCGTGCTTCTTCAACACCCACTCCAGCACCATCTCAGGCACCCCGCCCAGGCGCGCCCCAACGATCGTTTTGCCCCTCACATGCTCCCAGCTGAAAGGTTCCGGCATCCCGGCGCGGGCCAAAAAGAAGGACCCGTCCATCTGAGTTAGCTGAGCAAAGCCAATCAGGTAGTCCGGGGCCCCCTGGTTGTAGATATAGATCGCCGCCTCCGGCCCGAAAAACCCGATGTCGCACGCGCCCGAGATCAGCGCGGCAGCGCCCTTGTCGGCGCCCCACGCGGTGGACAGGTCGATTTTGAGGCCCTCATCCTCGAAGAAACCCTGCGCCAGCGCAACATACTGCGGCGCGTAGAATATTGACCTCACTACCTCCGATAGACGAACGATAGTGTACCCACGTCCGACCTTGCCCAGAGCAGCGCCAGACACAAAGACCGTTGCGAAAGCCACAGCGAGCGCTGCTATTGCCGCGGCCCGAACCATCCTCACCGACCGCCGACTCACGCGGAACATGCTCCCACCTCCATGACGCCAGTCATGTATTGCAGGAGCATATTATGCTGCGGTCACGCTTGCTGACTATCTGTTTTCCCGGTTCGTATCGGCTGCCGCCCTCGCCTCGGCTCCCGGCTCCGACCACGCTCCCTCTCCCTTCGCCGCCCGTGATACCACGTCCGCCAGCGACTCCATGATCGGGTGTTCGTACAGCTCCACTTCCCCGCGGTCGGCCATAGCCGAAAGCTCCGGATCGATGGGCATCTCACCGATAAGCGGAATCCCAAGGCCCATAGCCTGCTCCTGCCCGGATGGTCTGCCGAATGGGTACACTGCCTCGCCGCAATGTGGGCAGGTGATGTAGCTCATATTCTCCACCAGGCCAATCACACGCTTGTGCATCAGCCTGGTCATGTTTATGGCTTTGCGGACTATGAGTGCCGCGACGTCCTGAGGCGATGACACTGCGATCAGTCCGTCAAGGGGGACGGACTGCATGACCGAAAGGGGTACATCGCCCGTTCCCGGCGGCAGGTCTATCAGCATGTAGTCAAGGTCTCCCCAGTTCACCTCAGACCAGAATCGCTTTATCATCCCCATCAGAAGCGGACCGCGCCACACTACAGGCTCGTCCTCTTGCTCAAGCATCAAGTTGAGCGACACGACTCTGATCCCGAGCCTGCTGGTCTGGGCAGGAAAGATCCCCGTCTCCGATGCGTCAAGCCGGCCGTGGACGCCAAACATCTTGGGAATGCTGGGCCCGGTGATGTCGGCGTCCATTATGCCGACGGTGTGTCCTCGTCGTGCCAACGCTACCGCGGCCAGCGCCGTCACCGACGACTTGCCCACGCCGCCCTTGCCGCTCATTACGCCAATCACGTGCTTCACGTCTGACAACGCATTTTGCTCAAACATCTCTATCAAGCGAATCGTACTCCCTCTATGGTTGATACTGCCATCCACGCCTATGCTAGAGAAGTTTTGGACATATGTCAATAACGTACCGCGACCCACATCAGATGGTCAACGTCGCATTGGCATTATCATTTCCTTCATTTCATCAGGCAACGACTGAGACCTTAGGTAGGATACACGCCCAATTGCGCAGAATTTATAATGTGTGCAGAGGAAGGAATGGTGGTTCTGATGGCAACGGCACAGCGAGTAATCGATATCAACAGCGATGTTGGCGAATCCTTCGGCGCTTGGCGGATGGGCTACGATGAACGCACATTAGTCTCGGTGACCAGCGCCAACATCGCATGCGGTTTCCATGCTGGGGATCCCACCACTATGCGTGAGACAGTGCGCACCGCCGCCCGGCTGAACGTGTCGTGCGGCGCGCATCCAGGCTATCCGGACCTGGTGGGATTCGGGCGGCGCGATATGGCTGTGTCGCCTGAAGAGGCCGCTGCCGACTTGGCTTACCAGGTTGGAGCACTGTGGGCCATCACGCGCGCCGAGGGGGTCCAGCTCAGGCATGTCAAACCCCATGGCGCCCTCTACAATCGCGCCGCCCGCGATCACGCGCTCGCCCTCGCCCTTGCCCATGCCGTTCGCTCGCTCGACCTCGAGCTCGTGCTGGTGGGGTTAGCAGGCTCACAGATGGAACAGGCCGCCAGCGAAGCCGGCATCCCGTTCGCAGGAGAGGCGTTTGCCGACAGAGCCTACAATCCCGACGGGAGCTTAGTGAGCCGGGCGCGGCCGGGGTCGGTCATTGAGGATCCTGCCACGGTAGCAAGGCGCGCGGTGTCTATCGCGCTTGAGGGGTCCATAGAGACGTACGACGGGGGACGAATCAACCTGGCCGCCCACACCATATGCGTGCATGGCGATACTGAGCAGGCCGCCCAGATCGCCCACGCGGTCAAGGAAGCTGTTCTCGCTGCAGGTATCCGGATCGAGCCATTGTGGGAAATCGTGTAGCAAATCATGATTGAGGGTGATCC
>CAYZHL010000279.1:2564-3701 GCA_964478095.1 uncultured Clostridia bacterium
GTCAGAGCCGGCAACTGGGCCGTCCCCACTGCGGGCGTATGCATGGGATACGCTCAGGCCAATCTGGCAATACTCCCGGCCAAGCAGGCGCTGGACTTCCTGGTGTTCGCCAACAGAAACCCCAAGCCGTGCCCGATCATCGAAGTCCTCGATACGGGCTGCCCGGAGCCGGTTTACAGTGCGCCGGGCGCCGATATCCGCACGGACCTGCCCAAGTATCGCGTATACCGTCGAGGGCAGCTTGAGGAGGAGCGCTCCGATATCGTAGATCTCTGGCAGGACGATTTCGTCTCGTTCCTCATAGGCTGCAGCTTCTCGTTTGAAAAAGCCCTACTGGATGCGGGCGTCCCGGTCAGGCATATAGAACTGGGCCTTAACGTGCCCATGTACACAACGAGCATCCAGTGCAGGCCTGCCGGGATCTTCCATGGGCCCATGGTAGTCAGCATGCGCCCGATCCCCGGCGGGGCAGTCGCCCGCGCCGTGGAGGTCACTGCGGCCATGCATGCCGTACACGGCGCGCCGGTCCACATCGGGTCGCCCGAAGCCATCGGCATTTCCGACATCAGCCGCCCCGACTTCGGAGACTCGGTACCAATAGGGAAAGGCGAAATCCCCGTGTTCTGGGCGTGCGGCGTCACGCCACAGGCTGCGGCCCTGGCAGCCAAGCCGGATATGATGATTACGCATGCCCCCGGGCACATGTTCATCACCGACGTCCGCGATCACGAGTTGCTCGATTTCATGTCTGGTCTGGGAGGCCCCCTGAAGTGAACCACTACGAACACTCTCCCCGGTTTCTCTGGGCGGGCGACAGCGCCGTGGTCATACAGTTCGGCGACGACATCTCGCCCCTCCTGGCCTCGCGCGTCCATCGCACGGCGGGCGCGCTGGAAAGCGCCGGCCTCCCATGGTTGGCCGAAGTGCTGCCGTCCTACAGGTCAGTTCTGGCACAATTCGACCCGCGTCTGATCTCGCCCGCTGCAGCCCTTGAGGCTCTGCAGGATATTGTAAAGACGATCGACGTTCCTGGCAGGCCGGGCACGGACGGCGACAAGGACGGAAGTCAGGGCGAAAACGAAAGCGACATTGTAGCCATTCCCGTATGCTACGGCGGGCAGTTCGGCCCGGACCTTG
>CAYZHL010000280.1:0-3689 GCA_964478095.1 uncultured Clostridia bacterium
CCATTTTCATCCTGCGTGGCGCCGACATTGTCGGCATGGGGGACTGTGTCAGTTTACACAGGAACCCCGAAAACCCTGGCCCACAGGGTACAGGTTCGCCGAAGTCGTCGGCGGTCGTGTCGCATGTCTGCGCAGAAAGCGGGAGAGACTGCCTAGACGCATTCGATGAAAACCCTGTTGGCCAGCGGGAAGGCCGCGGGCGCGAGGCGTATGCAGGGGCCTCGATCCGGGGCCGAATCGACGATTTCCACGAGGCCCTCCGAAGCGAGCCGACGAAAACGTTCAGCGTATTCGCCTACAAAGTCGACGCCGTACTCCTGTGATAGTGCACCGAGGTCGACCCCAACCGACATTCTGAGGCCCACCATCAGGGCGTCACGGGCTTCTTCCTCTGCAGTGCGCGTTTCGCGGCCCGCGACAGGCAGGTCGCCGCACCTTAGGGAATCAATGTATTCCTCGACCAGCGGAGTGTTCCAGGATCGAATCCCTCCGCCCGACTCCGGCATCGATGCGGCCGAACGGACCCGAACATGCGAATGCGCAGCTGCTCCAAGGCCTATGTACTCTCCGTTGCGCCAATAGCCCGTGTTATGCCGGCTTTCGAAGCCGGTTCGAGCAAAGTTGGATATCTCGTAACGTGCGTAGCCCGAGGCGGCCATGCGCGCCGCGAACAAGTCGTAAAGATCGGCCGCGTCATCATCGTCAGGAACACTCACGACGCCAGCCCGAGCAGCGTCGGCGAGTGGTGTGCCCGGTTCGAGCGACAGACAATAGGCGGACACGTGATCGGGCCCTAGATCGATCACCGCATCGGCCGTACTCTTCAGCGAGGCATGGGTTTGGCCCGGGGCTCCCAGTATGAGATCCACGCTCATGTTGCCGAAGCCTGCGGCGCGGGCGTCGCCGTAAGCGCGCAGGCAGTCCTGGGCAGAGTGTATGCGCCCCAGAGCGGCCAGTTCTTCATCGGACAGCGACTGAAAGCCCGGGGATAGTCGATTAGCTCCGGCCTCGCGCAGCTCAGCTAGGCCCACACGGTCCACAGTTCCGGGATTGGCCTCCACGGTCACCTCAATGTCATCAGCTGGCCCGACAATGTGAGTGGCCCCACTAGCCGCACGAACAGTCTGGAGCAGTTCCTGAAGAAACGCTCCAAGCACCCGCGGCGGCACGCAAGTTGGAGTGCCGCCTCCTACGTATACGGTATCGATGGGAGCCATGCGCCGAAGCTCATCCTGCCTCAGTAGGAGTTCGCCAAGGACTGCACCGAGATAGGCGGGCGCCAGCGACTCGATGTCAGGCGCCGGGTACGACACAAAATCGCAGTACGCGCACTTTCGCACGCAGAATGGTATGTGCACGTACACTCCGCCCATAGTCGGCCACACCTACTCGTCGTCGGATCCCAGTACAGCCATGAATGCTTCCTGAGGTATCTCCACTTGTCCGAACTGCTTCATCCGGCGTTTGCCCTCTTTCTGCTTCTCCAGCAGCTTCCGTTTGCGGGATATGTCGCCGCCATAGCATTTGGCCAGCACATCCTTGCGCGTGGCCTTGACGGTTTCGCGGGCTATGATGCGGGCGCCAATAGCCGCCTGAATCGGCACATCGAACAGCTGGCGCGGTATCAGCTTGCGCAACCGCTCAGCTAAGGCCCGACCGCGCCTCTCGGCGAACTGAGCGTGAACGATGGCCGACAGAGCGTCCACAGGCCTGCCGTTTACCATGATGTCCAGCTTCACGAGGTTCGATGGCCGGTATTCCAGAAACTCATAATCAAGAGACGCGTACCCGCGCGTCCTCGACTTGAGCTTGTCGAAGAAGTCATACAGGATCTCAGCGAGAGGCATGTGATAGGTAGCCCTCACCCTAGTGGGGCTGACAAACTCCATGTCGTGCATGACTCCTCGCCTCTCCACCACCAAGTCCATTACCTGGCCGATGAAGTCAGACGGCACGAAGACGGCGGCTCTCACGTAAGGCTCCTCGATAACCTCTATCTTGTTGGGCGGCGGCAGGTTGGCGGGGTTGTCCACCAGATAGACTGAGCCCGAGGTCTCGGTCACCCGGTACATGACCGAAGGAGCAGTGGTTATCAGGTCCAGCCCGTATTCGCGCTCCAGTCTCTCCTGGACGATCTCAAGGTGCAGCAGCCCGAGGAAGCCGCAGCGAAACCCGAACCCCAGAGCGGCAGAGGTCTCAGGTTCGAACGAGATCGACGCGTCGTTGAGTTTGAGCTTCTCCAGGGCATCGCGAAGGTCGCCGTACACGGCGGCCTCGATAGGATACAAGCCAGAGTAGACCATGGGCGTAGCCGGCCTGTAGCCGGGAAGAGGAGCCATGGCCGGCCGATCAGCCGACGTTATCGTGTCTCCTACAGGCGCATCTCCGACCTCCTTGATCTGGCCGACAATGAAACCCACTTCGCCAGGGCCCAGTCTGTGAACCGGCTGCATCTCAGGGCGAAATACGCCTACTTCCGTCACATCGTACTCCGTGCCGGAACTCATCATCCTGATCGCGTCGCCCGGCTCGACCTTGCCGTCGAACACGCGGATGTGCGCTATCACGCCGCGGTAAGGGTCGAAATGGGAGTCGAAGATCAGCGCACGCAGGGGCGCCTCGCTATCGCCGGTCGGAGGCGGAACCACATTCACGACCGCTTCAAGCACGTCGGCCACCCCGAACCCCGTCTTGGCGCTGGTCATCAACACCTCGGGCGGCGCGACGCCAAGCAGATCTACAAGCTCAGCACGGACACGCTCTGGGTCTGCATTGGGCAGGTCTATCTTGTTGACAACAGGCACGATCTCTAGTCCGCTATCGATAGCCAGATACAGGTTGGCAAGCGTCTGCGCCTGCACACCCTGGGTGGCGTCGACGACGAGTATGGCCCCTTCGCAGGCCGCCAGGGAACGCGACACTTCGTACGTGAAGTCGACGTGCCCCGGAGTATCGATCAGATTGAGGACGTAGTCGCCGCCGGGGTTTGAGTAATCTATGCGCACCGGCTTCAGCTTGATAGTGATGCCTCGCTCGCGCTCAAGGTCCATCTTGTCCAGGACCTGGCTGGTCATATCGCGTTTGTCGATGGAGCCGGTGAGTTCGAGAATCCGATCGGCGAGGGTCGACTTGCCGTGGTCTATGTGGGCTATGATACAGAAATTCCTGATAGACTGGGTATCGATGTCCATTCACACCTCAACGTCCGCAAATATCGAGCGTATTCCAACCCGCATTATACCACACCTTCTGGGTGGAGCTACTGGGCGCCTTCGCCGCCGAAGGGCTCGATCTCGATGCGGATAGAGCGGCCGAAGACTTCAACTCGGATTCCACGGGCTGCTGGGGCAAGGCTGGATGCACTCACGATCGACCACGTGTCGTCGGCCCCGGCCAATCGCGAGGCGGATCGGCCCGCGAGGCTTGTCCCAAGCACGCGTTGGCACGCTTGTGCCCACGTCGCGGGCTTCCCGGGCGTTCAGATGACTCGGGCAAGGGCCCGGGCAACGAGGCGGGCGGCTCTGTTTGCTTCTTCGATTGTATTGCTGGTCCCTCCTATCTCGACTATTATTGCCCTATCGTGCAGGTGTTGGTTGAACCGCGCGTGCTTGTGGATAGCCACTCCACGAGTGACGCCAGGGTACATCGTTTCAAGCTGGGCGGAGAGTTTCAGGGCGAACTCGTAGTTT